>JADHXQ010000018.1 GCA_016782885.1 Phycisphaerae bacterium
CAAGGCGCTGAAGATCGATTCGCTGTGGTATGCGGACCCCAAAACCAAACCGATCATAACCATCGAGGCCAAAGTACCCGAAATATGCAGGACTTCATTCCCAAAATGGGAGGTGATAACGTACAAGATTCCCGCCCGCGGGCTCCTGCCGCCGCTTACGCTGGTCTGGGGCGCCGGGTCCAGGGCGCCGGGCTTCCGCGACAAGGTCGAAACCGCCATCGGACGCGGGCTGGACTGGGGCGACAAGGGCAGGAAGAAATGGGACGATCACGCCGGGGCGGCCATTATCGGTAGCAAGGGAAAGGTAGACACCAACGGGCACAACACGACGTTCTCGCTCGTTCCGGCGGGCGATTTCAAGGGCGTCCAGACCGCCCGGCCGGAAAAGCTGCCGCAATCCCGCGGACACGAGCGGGAGTTCTTCGAAGCGGTGCGGGGCGGTCGACCCGCATGGAGCAACTTCGACTACGCCGCCTGCCTCAACGAGTTCCTTCAACTGGGCAACGTGGCTACGATGTTTGAAGGCCTGCTTCAGTTCGATCCTCTGGCGTGCAGAATCACCAATAACCAACAGGCCGACGACGCCCTGCGCCGCGAATACCGCAAGGGCTGGTCGCTGTAGTCGCGCCTTTGAAAGAGAGATGACACTATGATCTGCAAGTGCGCCTGTATGCTGGCGTTCCTGGGGATGACGCTTGCGGGCAAGCCGGTTGACGGTATCCCCAAACATCGCGCCGAGCAGATACGCAAAGCCGCTCCCGCCAAGGCGCGGGTCAAGCCCGCCCGGGCGCGGCGGGTGCTTATCTGGAACACGCCGCCTCACCTGATGGGCAAGGATCCGCACAAGGGCTACTGCATTCCATACGGCGCCTGTGCGATGAAGACGCTCGGCGAGAAGACCGGCTCCTTTACGCCGGTGCTCAGCGACGACCTGTCGGTGTTCCTGCCGGCGAGCCTCAAACAGTTCGACGCGATCGTCCTGAACAACGCATCGGGCGCGTGGATCACGCCCAATGATGCAGTCGCCGAAAAACTCAAGGCACATGGTGACAAGAAAGCCATCGAATTGATGCTCCGAAAGAGCCTGCTGGACTTCGTCCGCGGCGGCGGCGGGATCGTGGCGTATCATTACGCCCTTGGGGGCAATCGCCACTGGGGCGAGTTTCGGGAGATGATCGGCGCCGCGTATTCGGGCCATCCCTGGAACGAGGAGGTGGGCGTACTGGTCGAAGAGCCCGACCATCCGCTGTCGGCCGCGTTCGGCGGTAAGAAGAAGTTCCGGATCGCCGACGAGATTTTCCAGTTCAGCAAACCGTATTCGCGCGACAAACTCCGCGTGCTGCTTAGCCTGGACGTCAAAGCCACGAACATGGGCGTCAAGTGGATCAGTCGAAAGGACAATGATTTCGCCCTGGCGTGGGTAAAATCGTTCGGCAAGGGGCGAATATTCTACACCGCAATCGGCCACCGCACGGAGATCTGCTGGAACCCGACCATGCTGCGGTTCTACCTCGACGGTATCCAGTTCGCCACCGGCGACCTGAAGGCGCCCACGGTGCCAGGGGCGAAGCGGGAGAAAACAAAACCCGCCCCGCCGAAGGCATCTCCGACGGGGCGGGATATCGATAAGAAACGGGCGGCGGGGTCTACTGGCCCCAGATCTGGACTTCCGAGAACGCGCACCAGCCCAGGGGTTTCTTCTGCACAAGTTCGGTGAACTTGACCCACTTGACCTTGCGCTTCTTGAACTTGAAGGTCTGCGGATCCTTGGTCCACTTGATACTGATCTTCTCCTTGCTTCCGTCGGAGAACACCAGCGTGGCTGAGTGCCAGTGCTTGTCGTGACGCTCCTGCGCCCTGATCCACAGGACGATCTTGTCGATCTCGAAGGTCTTGCCCAGGTCGATCTTGATCCAGAGGTCTTCGCGTTTGTCCGGACCCCATGACGGGAATGCGCCTCCGTGTCCGGTGTTGGCGGTCTTTCCGTTTATTACGTTATGTGCTCCGAAGACGGGATTGTTTCTACACACGCTGTTGGTCGATGCGTGCGGGAAGACCTTCGAGTCGCCCATTACGTCTTTGGGGTTCAGCGCCAGGTTACGGTATCCCGTCGCCGGCGCCGCGGTCTGGGGCGGATCCTTGTCTGTGGGCGCCCCGACCGGTCGCTTTCCGGTAAGCATCTCCTGGATATTGGCGGCCTCGATCGCCTCCATCCGCCTGCGCTTGTCCATGAAGCGCTTGTGCTTGGCGTGGTCGCCGTCGTTCCAGGCTCCGGCCTCTGCGTAGTCGCCGCAGTACGGTACGAGCAGGTCGATCCAGCACGCGATGATCGCCAGTTCCTGCTCCGAGAGCTTCACGTTGCACTTCGGACCGGAAATGTGCTCGAAGATCTTCGACTTGTTGGCTCCGGCGAAGTAAGGCGGGAGCATGGGCGGGATTGACTGCACGTTCAACCAGTTGACCGTTTCGTTAGGCCGCCCTCGCTGGGTGAGGTTCAGGTAGGCGTCCGACCAGTTTCGTTTGGCTCGGCCGTCGGGATTAGGCGTGCCCAGCAGGCTGAAGGCGAGGGTCTTGTTGTTTGGGTCTATGTTTGCGTTGGTGTCGATTTTAGGCTTGGGTGCGCCTTTCTTTCGCCTGGGCGGCGGGCCGAGTTTTTTGGTCGTATCCTTGTGGCACCTGATGCAGTGCTTGTCGAGGATTGGCTGGACCATCTTTGGGAAGCTGAATCCGCGGGGCGGTCCGAAGACCGGGTCGAGAGGCTTGGGACCGGCTTTCATCGCCATGGTGGTGCCCGTCGACAGCGAGATTTCGTTTTTGTTTTCGTGGCATCCGACGCAGGAGAAGTTTTCTCCCGGTTGGAGAGTCGACCAGCTTCTCATCGACTGGACGACGTGGTTCTTCTCGTCGAGCAGTTGGAAGTAGACGGGCAATCTGGCCGGTACTTTGAAGAACGCCGAACCGTCGGAATACACCTTCGTGTCGCCCAGAACGCTTTTTACGTCCCATGTTCCGTTGCTGATGGAGATCGGCGTGGAGACAAGCGCCCCACCGGCCGGTCCGCGGTTACCGTTGGACCCGATACCGGCGGCGCGGAAGTACAGCGCCACCACGCGCAGCGACTTGACCACTCCGCGCTTGACGCCCTTGAGGCCCGGTCCGATGTAGACGTCCTGCACGTAGAATGTGCCGGTTTTCTTGCGATAGTCAACGGTTGTCGGGCGGATGGTGGGGATTTTGCGAGCCTTGAGCGGTACGGGCTGGTTGCTGTCCTGCTTGCTGTTGACCGCCAGCAGTTCGCGGGTCGCGTCGTCACGCATGAAGTAGATTCCAAACCGCAGGCGGCTCCTGTCGCCCCGGAAGGTCGTAAGAAACTCTTTTTCGCTGAACGGATATGGATACTGGAACTGGTCGCCGCCCTGTCCGTACCGGTCGATGCGAACGGATTTGGTTTCGGCGATCGGGGCGATCAACTGCACGCCGGATGCCTCCTGGCGCCCCTTTTTCGAATCGACGATGCAAAGCTTGCCCCGCTGCCGCGTGTGGTGCCCGGTGGCAAGGGCCATCACTTTACTCGTTCCGGGAATCCCGCGGGCGTGGGCGATGGTCGTGGGGAACCAGGAGTTGTTACCGTAGTATTCGGTCTGGCTGGTCCCGTCGATGTTCATCTGGTAGAGCGGTTGGGGATAAAGCTGCCCGCGGTCGTTGTAGTCCCAGCGGGTGTAGACCACCCGTCCGTCGTCGAGGACCTGCGGATAGTTCGAGTGAACCTGGTCGAAGGCGAGCCTGCGGAGGAACTTTCCGTCCTTGTTGCATACGTACAGGTTGGACACTTCAGTCCACCAGCAGTCGACGATCTGAACGCAGCGCGACGAGTTGAACAGTATGTTCCCGTCGGGCAGGTAGCAGCCTTCGTAGTCGGCGAATCCCAGCCCGAAAGTGAGCTGGCGGACCTTGCGGGTCGCGACGTCCATTTCGTAGAGGTGGTAATCGTCCTGGCGGTCGGACTTCTTCCAGGCGAAGAGTATCCGTTTTCCGTCGTAACTGACGTCGGGATCGCGAATGACGCCTTCGGGCGAGTCGATGAGCGTCTCGACGGCGGGGGCGTTTGCGGTGACGTCGAGCAGGCACAGCGCCGAACCAGGTCGGAAGTGTCGCTCTCTCTGCGCGTCGGAAAGGCCTTCGGTATAGGCGTAGTGGCTTCCGCCCATCTCGTAATGCCTGGTGAAAACGATCTTGGCGCAATACCCGCGCAGGGCGGCAAGGCGTTTGGCTCGCCGGGCAGTGCAGGCTTTGGTGTAAAGGTCCTTCCACTTCGGGTCATTTCCGGGGACCTTGGAGGCTGTCAGTTTCGCGGCTGCAGCGGTAAAGGATTTACCGGTCGTTCCGAGTTCCGTCGAGGCCTTCTGCACGGCCGCAGCCTCCGCCGTGGCGTCGGTTTTGGATTTGAAGCATTTGTTGGCGCCGTCCTTACCGAGATCCTGCATCAACCAGTCCGACAGGATTTCCTCGGACGTTGCGCCAGGTTGCGGAGCGTCTTTGCCGAAGCAAAGCCCGGTTCCGGTTATTGCAAACACGCACAACATCGTCAAACACACTGGTATCTTCACTGCTGTTTTCATCGGCACTGGTCCTCAGGGTTGTTGTTTGCGAAGGTTCTGGGCGATTTACAGACAGCCCACCATCAGTTTCGATCAGGTGAAACGTAACTGACCGTAACGCATTGCCAAAAACATCTACCACAGCATCATACCCGCAATACCCCCCCAAAAACCAGTATTCGATGTCTACTTTTCGCCGGCGAGGGCTTCGGCGACGTTCAGCGCGTGGTCTTTGACCCGCCGGTAAGCGTTGAGCATGTCGGTGTATATCACGGTGACCAGGGGTTCGGGGCGGTGGTTGGCGACTTCGGCAAGATGCTGGTTGCGCAGGCGGCGGATGTGATGGCTGATACCTTCGCCCATGCTGTGGGCCTTGGTTACGGCCTCGGGGCGGTCCTGCCTGCAGGCGGTCGAGACCAGGTCGACGTAATTGGCGACATCGTCGTGGAGACCCAATATGTTGTCGCGATCGCTCTGGATGAGTTTCAGATCGGCCTGATCGAGGCGCAGATACAGTTTCAGGAGGTTCTGCACGTAGTCGCCGGCCGATTCGTATTCGTCTGCGATTCGCAGGATGCGCCTGCCCTCGTCGGCGAGATCGTGAGTGAGGCTACCGGCCAGCAGATCGGTCACGAATACGGTGACCTCCTTCTGCATGATGTCCAGGACCTCTTCCTTGTGGAATATCTTCTGAATATTCTTCTCGTTCGTCGCGCCGCCGGCGATTACCTCGCGAAGGCGGGGCAGCATTTTGTCCAGCGTGTCGGCCATCCGATTGACTTCCTTGCGCGCCTGCTCGATACCGATAACCGGCGTGTCGGAAAGGTTTGAATCGAGCATGGTCAGGTGTGGAGTTTCCTTGAACTCGCGATCCGGCACGAGGCGGGTCAGCAGGGCGGCCAGATAGTTGGTGAATGGCAGGAACATCAGCGTGTTTGCGACGTTGAAGCCGGTGTGGACGGCGGCGATGGCGGCTGTCACGTGTGGAAAGTTAACCACCTCCTTGCCGTCTTCGACCGCCGTCGTGCTCGCGGATGGGTCGATACCGATGAAATGCTCCACAACATGAATGTAGGGCCTGAACAAAGCCGTTATCCAAATCACGCCGAGCACATTGAATATCACGTGGGCGTAGGCGGCGCGCTTGGCGTTGGTGGTGGTCCCTATCGAAGCGAGGTACGCGGTGATGGTCGTACCGATATTCTCGCCCAGCACGAGCGCGGCGGCCGTGTGGAAAGGTATTACGCCCGTCGACGCCAGACCGATGGTTATACCCAGCGTCGCCGAAGAAGACTGTACGATCATCGTCAGCACGCAACCGACGGCGGCGCATTTCAGGACACCGAAATACGTATCAGCACTGAAGGTTGAAAACCACGCCTCAAAGTCCTCCATTCCGCGAATGGGCTTGAATCCGTTCTTCATCAATTCCAGCCCGAAGAAAATCATGCCCATTCCCATTATCGCCATCGCCAGGAACTTGAGCCTGTCCTTGTTGGCGAAGCGGAAGACCAGTGCGGCGACGCCCATTATCGGCAGGCCGTACTTGCCGATTTTCAGCGCCAATATCCAGCCGGTGATAGTCGTACCGATGTTGGCGCCCATTATCACACCAATGGCCTGGGTGAGAGTCATGAAACCGGCAGTAACGAAGCCGACAACCATGACGGTCGTTACCGAACTGGACTGTACCAGGCAAGTCACGCCGGTGCCTACTGCCATTCCCGCAAAGCGGTTGCTGGTGGCGGCGCCTATCATTGTCCGCAGGCGCCTTCCGGCGATGGTCTGCAGGCCCTCGGACATGTACTTCATTCCCAACAGGAACACGCCGAGCCCCGCGACGACGTTAAAGAACATGGTGATTATGAATACGGCGTTTAATTCCGCAGGCGCTGCTGCAATCATGTCATTGACTCCAGATTTTGCATACTGTGTTTTGCCCGGGCATCTCTTGCCATAGGCCGTTGCGTAAGTTATTGTCGCAGACAATCACTAAGGGCGCATTTGCAGTTTGTTAAGATTGCGCTAAACTTTGGCGGTTCGGAACGAGGAACAACATGTCAAGCCGGCGCATCGTCATCGTTGAAGATGAAACGGATATGGCCGAGCTGATCGCCATGCGACTCAAACGCGAACACTACAAGGTCACCGTCTGCGATGATGGTCTGCGCGCGCTGGATACGATCCTGGCCGATCCACCGGACCTGATCGTGCTGGACCTGATGCTGCCGGGGATCTCGGGGACCGAGATCGCCGCACGCCTTCGCGCCAATCCGAAAACCGCCGGAGTCCCGATTCTCATGCTGACGGCGCTGGCGGAGGAAAGCGACATCGTGGTCGGTCTGCACGTGGGCGCCGACGACTACATGACCAAACCGTTCAGCATGTCGGTCCTCGTCGCCCGCATATCCGCGCTGCTGCGACGGGCCGAGACGCAGCAGCGCCAAGACGCCGAGATTCTGTCGACCGGACCGATCGAAATCGATCTCGCCCGCCACCGCGTGAAAATCGACGGGCGGGATATAACGCTGACGCTGACCGAATTCCGCCTCCTGGCGGCGATCGTAGGCGCCAGGGGCAGGGTCCTCCAGCGAGACCGGTTGATCGACGCGGCGATGGGCGACGCCGCGATTGTGACCGACCGCACCATCGACGTACACATGACCGCACTGCGAAAGAAGCTTGGGCCTGCCCGCAAATACATCCGGACCGTCCGAGGCCTGGGTTACAAACTCGCCGAAGACGATAACAACTCCTGAAACCTCGATAAGCACCGGTATGATACGATGAGAAAATTCAGCCTCCTGGTCAAACTGTTCATGGGCAACCTGCTCCTGGTGAGTATTGTCATCGCCGTCGGCGTGACTGTCTCATATCGCCATCTCAACACGTCATTCCTGCGGAGCAACCGTATGCGCCAGGATCGCGCGGCGGAATTGACGATGCGTTATTTCCAGGATTTCCGGCCAATGTCGGAGGCCCGGATAAACCATGCCGCCCGGCAGCTCCTGTCCGGATCGGCGATGAGGCTTACGGTAATCGCCCCCGACGGGCGCGTGCTGGGCGACAGCATCACCGACCCACGGGGCATGGACAACCACAATACGCCCGATCGCCCCGAGGTCCTCGCCGCCATCGAAGGGCGCAGCGGGTCCGATACCCGACTGAGCAAAACCACGCGAGTCGAGTACCGCTACATAACCAGGCCCGTCCGCCAGGGCGAAACTGTCGTCGCGCTGGTGCGACTGGCCATGCCCGTGCGCGCAATCGCCGAAGACAGGGCGCTGATCCGCAATGCGCTGTTCTGGACCGTATCGGCGGCCGTGGGCGCAGCGGCGATGCTGGCGCTGCTGATGAGTTGGATATGGTACGCCCCGCTCAAGCAGATCACCGGGACCGCCGAACAACTCGCCGCCGGAAATCTCGACGCCCGCGCCAAGGTAAGCGGAACGGACGAACTCGCCCGACTGGCGGGCACGCTCAACGACATGCGCGACAGCCTGGCGAAACAGATTCACGCCGTCGAAACGCAGCGACAGCAGCTTCACTCGGTTGTCGACAATCTCCGCGAAGGCGTGATCGCGCTGGATAAGACCGGGCGCATCGTGCTGGTCAATCGTTCGGCGGTCGAGTTGCTGGACCTGGGCGCCGAGGACCTGGTTTCGCGCGAGTTCAAGTCCGCGGTGACCGGTGGGGGCGTGTTGGATCTGTACCATAAACTGATGGCCGCCGGCGAGTCGATTGACGGCGTGATTAACGCGCCCGGCAACGGGCGACGAATACTGGACGTCCATGCCGCTCGAGTGGTCGCGGGGGCGCCGGGAGGCATCGCGGTCCTGATCGTTCTGCGGGACGTTACGGAAATCGCCGGCGCGGCGGCGATGAAGGCCGAATTCGTCGCAAATGCGTCACACGAACTAAGGACGCCGCTGGCTACTATTCGCGCGGCGGCCGAAGCGCTGGGCGAGGCCGGCGGCAGCGATCCGCAGACGGTTGAGAAGGTTGTCGCGATACTCCAACGCCACATCACGCGCCTGGAGCAGATGACCAGCGATCTTCTGAACCTGCACCTCGCCGAAGTGACCGGCGCCCAACTGAATCTCACGGATATCTCTCTTGCGTCGCTGGCGGATATGGTCCGGGAAGATCACGCCGACCCGGCCCGGAGCAGGCGGATAGAACTGATCGTTTCGGTCGATCCGGAGGATTTTGTCTTTGCCTCCGACGCCACACTCCTGCAATTGATTGTCGATAACCTTCTCGACAACGCCTTGAAGTTCACACCGGCCGGTGGAAAAGTGACCGCCGCGCTCACCGGCGACGCCGACAACGTGACGCTGGAGATCGCCGATACCGGTTGCGGAATGCCCCCGGAAATTCAGGACCGCGTTTTCGAGCGGTTCTTCCAGGCCCGGGCGTCTCGATCGGGCGACGCCGCGGTCCGCGGAACGGGGCTTGGATTGGCGATCGTCAAGCACGCAACCGACCGCCTCGGAGGCGAGGTGACCCTCGCCAGCCGCCCCGACGAAGGAACTACAGTCACGGTAACCCTTCCGCGGGCGCCTCGGGACGTTTGAACCCCAACGCGCAGCGAGGGCAGGATATATCTGTTTTGGCGCTTGGCGTGGGGAGGCGGATTACCGATACTTAATCCTGCAAATGGACGAGAAGCATATATCCGTTAACGATCGCGAACCACTGGAAGCTCTCCGCGGAGAATTGCGGGAGGCTCAAGCCGCCCTCCGATCGCTGAAGTCAATCGTCAACTCAAGCCCGGCTGTCGTGTGTCTGTGGAGAATAGCCGACGATTGGCCCGTCGAGTTCATTTCCGACGGCATCCGCCAGTTTGGATATCCGCCCGAGGAACTGCTTTCGGGCAAGATCTCTTTCAGGGACTTGATTATTCCCGAAGACATGTCGCGAATCGAAGCTGAAGTAGCAAAGTCCTTAGAGCAGGATGTTGACCGATACGCCCAGGAGTACCGCATTACCACCAGGTCCGGCGAAGTTCGATGGGTCGAAGACCGCAACATCGCGATTCGCGACCCGAGCGGGCAGGTCACGCACATTCAGGGCATAATCCTCGACATCACCGAACGCAAGCGTATGGAGACAGCGCTGCGGGACAACGAGGCAAACCTCAACGCGGCCCAGAAACTGGCACACGTGGGCAGTTGGCACTGGGATCTGAGCACCGGGAAGTTGAACATGTCCGACGAGATGCTTCGAATCCACGGACTGCCTCCGGAAACCCCGCCCGCCGATGCCCAGGCGATAGTCGAGTCAATGGTGCATCCCGATGACCGGGCGAAGGTGCGCGCTATCATGAAAAACGTCCTTTCAGGAGGCGAGGGCAAAGACGTGTCATTTCGAATTGTCCGCCCAGATGGAGAGATGCGATGGTTGGAGGCCTCCGGACCTAACAAAATGCAACTGGCGGAAAATCGTACCCCGTTAATCATGATGGGCTCCGTACAGGATGTCACCGAACGCAAACAGGCCGAGGAACAGCTCAAGCAGTCCGAGCAGTTGCACAGAGCGCTCTTTGAAGACGCTTACGAGGCGATATTGGGCGCGGACATCGAAACGCGAAAGCTCATATTCGCCAATCCTGCCGCCTGCAGAATGCTCAAGTACAGCGCTGAAGAACTCCTCGAAATGACCGTCGAAGACCTCCACCGCCCCGAAGACCTGCCGCGCGTAATGAGTGATTTCCAGGCCCAGGCCCGGGGAGATTACAAAGTCGCCCCGGCCGTTCCGTTCCGCACAAAGGATGGCGAGCTGGTCTACGCCGATTCAGCCGCCACGCTCATTCGCATTGAGGGCAGGGATTGCGCGGTGGGTTTCTTCCGCGACCTGACCGACGCCCGCCGAGCGGCCGAAGCACTGAAAACCGCCTATATGAAACTAGTGACAGCGAGAGACGAAGAACGCAAACACCTTACTTCCGAACTGCACGACTCGGTAAACCAGAAACTCGTCGCCCTCGGTATACATCTGAACAACATCGCACTGACCGGAGAGAAATTACCCGCCAAACCGGCTTACCAACTTATGCAAGCCGCCGTGACGTGCAACGAACTCATCGCCGATATCAAGGGAATATGCCACGGACTCTATCCACCGGCGCTGGAGTCGCTGGGGCTCGTGGCGGCCATGAAACAACTCGAAGAGTACTGCAAGTCGGCGGGCCTGACCGCGGAGATATGCTGCGATCCTGTAATCGCGCGGGTCCGCTTCGGGCCTGAAGTCGAGATCGTCTGCTTTCGCATCGCCCAGGAAGCCGTCAACAACGCGATACGCCACAGCCGCGGGACCAACATAGACATTGACCTGACGTATGCCGACGGGCGACTTGTGATGGCGATAGTCGACGACGGCGAGGGTTTCGATGTGCAGGCAGCCGAAGGCACGGGCCTGGGCTTGAGTTCAATGCGCGACCGGGCGCTGGCGGTCGGGGCGAAACTCTCAATCGTCTCAGAGCCCGGAGAGACCCGAATCGAGGTGTCGGTCGCAGTGGACCTCGAAGAAACAGACGGAAAGAAAGGATAATAATTGGACGCACTTATTTTTGATTTCGACGGGGTGATCGTGGATTCTGAACCGGTGCATCTTGCGACCTTCCAGGCAGTGTTGAACCTCGAAGGCATTACCATGTCGCACGATGACTACTACCGGAAATATCTGGGATTCGACGACTACGATTGCTTCAAGGCGGTGGCTGTCGATAATGATGCGGCTTTCACCGATGCAAAAGTCCGCGAGCTTACCGAAGCCAAAACACAACTGGTGCTCGAGGCATTCCGGACATCCGTCCGGGCCCTTGGCGGCGCGGTCGAACTGATCCGCAAAGCCGCGGGCGACGGTCTGCCAATGGCCATTTGCAGCGGTTCGCTGCGCCAGGAGATAGAACTGGCATCAGAGACCATTGGCGTCAGAGACTGTTTTAAGGTCATCGTGGCGGCTGAGGATGTGCATAAAGGCAAACCCGACCCGGAAGGTTATCGCCTGGCATTGCTGCGGTTGGGGCGGTATGTGCCGGGCGGACCGGAACCGGGGCGAACTGTCGTAATCGAAGATTCCCCGGCAGGTATACAAGCCGCCGGTGCGCTGGGCATGAAAGTGCTGGCTGTAAGTACGTCCTATCCGGTATCAGAACTGACGGGCGCCGACCGGGTCGTAGCGTCACTGGAAGAAGTTACGCCGGCGGACCTCGACGAAATGGTCTGCGCAAGTAGATAGGATGGGGAATTGTCCCTGGTGTGCGTGTCCGGATATTTGTTTCCAGTTTGAAGCGGATGGGTCTTGTCGTCAGATGGTTAAAATCGAAGATACAAGTGGTCGCTGAAGATCTGAATCTTTCGACAACACGCAAGTAGACGCTGCGCGAAACCGCAAGCGGTTTCGCGCGCCGTTGCTTTTTAAATGGCGGACGCTCCGCTACTTTCGCCCGCCGCGCTGCATCGCTATTACACCGGTGCGCGCCAGTTCCCTGATTCCGTAGGGGCGGACGAGGTCTATGAATGCCTCTATCTTGTCCTCGGTGCCCGTAAGCTCGACTACCACCGAACTCCTGGCCACATCCGCCACGCGCCCGCGGAACAGGTTGACCAGATCGACTACGGCCGGGCGCTTCTCGGATGGAGCGTGAACGCGAATCAGCAGAAGGTCGCGCTGAACATTTTCGGTATTAGTGAAGTCGCGAACTTTCACCACCGGTATGACCTTGCCCAACTGCTTGCGGACCTGCTCCAGCACGGTGTCGTCACCGACAACAACGATCGTCATCCGGCTGAGTTCGGAATCCTCGGTGCGCCCGACGACCAGTGAATCGATATTAAAACCACGGGCGGCGAACATGCCCGATATGTGCGCCAACACGCCGGGCTGATTCTGCACCAGTGCGGTTATCACATGTTTCATTGCTTTTCTCCAGATTCTTCAACCCGGCATGGATCAGGCCAGGCGACCGAGTTCCATCTCGTGGAGGCTCTTGCCCGCGGGCACCATAGGATAAACGTTCTCTTCGGGATCGACCGCCACGATTAATACCGCCGGACCGTCATTGTAGTCGAGAAGCTCTTTCAGGGCGTCGGTGAGCTTGGCGGGATCTTCAACCCTGATGCCCTTGGCGCCGAAACCCTCGACAACCTTCACGAAGTCCGGGCACGGATGGACCGTACCGGAATACCGCTTGTCGAAGAACATCTCCTGCCACTGGCGGACCATGCCAAGATACTCGTTGTCCATCACTATGAACTTGACGGGCAGCTCGTGGTGGACGGCGGTTACTATCTCACCCATCGTCATCGAAAAGCTGCCGTCTCCGTCGATGTCGATTACCGTCGCGTCGGGACACGCAAACTGCGCCCCTATCGCCGAAGGAACGCCGAATCCCATTGTGCCCAGCCCGCCGGAGGTGATTATCTGCCTGGGCTTGCGGAACCCGTAAAACTGGGCGGTCCACATCTGGTGCTGCCCGACGCCGGTGGCGATGATGGCGTCGTGGTCGGTCAACTCGCCGAGTTTCTCGACGACGGACTGGGGCTTGATGTACTTCCCGCCGGGCTCGTATCCTAACGGGTAGCGCTTCTTCCAGTCGGCGATCTTCTCCAGCCACTCCGTGCGGTCTGTCGGCTCGATGAACTCGACCATCTGGGCCAGGATGCCCTTCGCATCGCCGACTACGGGGACGTCGGCCTTGACGACTTTCGATATCGACGTGGGGTCGATGTCAATGTGCACGACCGTAGCATCCGGTGCAAAAGTATCGAGGTTGCCCGTTACCCGATCGTCAAAACGGGCGCCAACCGCTATCAGGCAGTCGCACTCCTGCGTGGCGTAATTGGCGGTAGCGGACCCGTGCATCCCGACCATCTGTAATGCCAACGGATTGGACTCATCCAGCGCACCGAGACCCATCAGCGTGGTCGTTGCGGGCAGTTGGCCTTTTTCCTGTACGGCGCGCAGTTCGGCGGTCGCCTCGCTGTGTATCACACCCCCGCCGACGTACAGCAGGGGACGCGCCGAAGCGTTGATCACCTTGGCGGCGCTTTGAATTTGTCGAATGTGCCCCGACAGACTCGGCTTGTACCCGGGAATGCGCATAGTCAGGTCCGCCGCTCTGGCGAGCTTGTTGACCGTTATGTCAACGGGAACGTCGATCAGGACCGGACCGGGCCTGCCCGTGGAGGCAATGTGAAACGCCTCGGCGAAAATACGCCCCAGATCATCAACGCTGCCGACCAGGAAATTGTGTTTCGTGATCGGTCTGGAAATACCGGTCATATCCGCTTCCTGGAAGGCGTCGTTTCCGATCAGGTTGCTCCTGACCTGTCCGGTGATAGCCACTATCGGCGTTGAGTCGAGGTAAGCATTGGCAAGACCCGTCACCAGGTTCGTGGCGCCGGGACCCGAGGTGGCTATCGCCACTCCCGTCTTACCGGTAGCCCGTGCGTATCCCTCGGCCATATGAATCGCTCCCTGCTCGTGGCGGGTGATAACCAGCTTGATCGGCGAGTCATAGAGAACGTCAAACAACGGGATCAGGGCGCCACCGGGAAAACCGAACATCACATCCACCCCCTGGTCCATCAGCATCTGGTGGATGATCTCTCCACCGCAGGCGCCGACAAATCCTTTGTCCAGCTTCATCTTGTATTTCGTATACTTTGTTTTCGCCATGAATCTTGTCCTTGGAATCCGGTCCGGTCGGGACTGGCCCGGTCGAACTGTCGTGAAGCTATCCTACAGCCTTGCGTTAAAAATACAACCGTCCAACAAATTACAGGTCTGTGGGTAAATCCGAAGTGTCGGCCGCTGTACTGCAACAAGCACAGCGACCTATGGTACAGAGACAAGCAATACAACCGACAGCGCAAAGCGACCGCGACTGCGATGGATCCGACCGGCAACCTCAAGTTGTCTGCAATCGCAAGTCATTGTTACTGCAATGATATCCGCCGACAGGACATGTGTCAAGCATTTCTTTAGCCTGCCTGACTGGCGGGGCGCCCTGACCCCCGCCAATATGCCAACTATAGGAATTGCACAAAAAAAGTTGGGTTTCTATTGCTACGAGAGACGATATTGAATATGATCGACGTCAGTTGTTTTGGTCGTGGATGTATTCACTTGGAATGTTCTATTTGCCGATTGTTGGTGAAATTGTTCAAGAACGAGAGTAAAAATCGATATGGCCAGTAACCTGTCAACATTTGCTATAGCTGAGATGCTGCACGTGGATCCCGGGTCTGTGGCTAACTGGATCGACCAGGATTTGTTGAAAGCCCACCGCACGCCGGGCGGTCACAGGCGTGTGGCTGTTGAAGATCTGGTGCAGTTCCTTCGCAAACACAAGATGCCGATTCCACCGGAACTGGACACGATCCCGATCCGCGTTCTCATCGTTGATGACGAACCGGCGATTACGCAACTTATCGCCCGAGCCCTCGGCGCGGCGCATCCGGATTACGATATCCACGAGGCCCACGACGGTTTCAGGGCAGGTACGCTGGTAGCCACGCTCAAACCGGACGTGGTCGTACTCGATCTGCGAATGCCAGGAATGGACGGATACGAAGTCTGCCGCCTGATCAAAAGTCAGGATGCCACCAGACACGCCGAGGTCGTCGCGATGACGGCATATCCGTCACCCGAAAGCCAGCAGCAAATCATCGAATGCGGAGCCCGCACCTGTATCGCAAAACCACTGGACATGGCTCAGTTGCTCAACGAAGTCGAGATATCGTTGTAAACAGCCTGGCCCGGCTTCGCCTGGCGGCTTCGTCGCGGCAGGCAATTGGCTCAACGGTAAAGTGCTCTTGTCGTTATCCAAGCCTCATGAACCTTCGCCCTGATCCCTCAGGCATGATTCAACGGCCAGAGCGATCCCCTCGTCATAACCCACCGTGGGCTGCCAGCCCAGTTCCCTGCGGGCCTTTTCGGGAGAGAAGAAACACTTGCGTCCCAAGAGCCAGACAGAATACCGCGTAACCAGCGGTGGGGTCTTTCTGCGGAACATGTGTCCAAACAACTCCATCACAAACGCGGCATGCCTGGCGACAGCATAAGGGACCGACTTGGCGACGGGCTTGGCGCCAAGACACTCAGCCACCTTGTTGACGTACTGCTTCTGCGTGAACTCGCCGTCACTCGACAGGTTATACGCCTGTCCCACCGCCTTGTCCGCGGTGGCCGCCAGAATGCAACCTTCAGCCTCGTTACCGGCATACGTCAGATTGAACAGGTTATTCCCGTCGCCGATGAGCTTGGCTTTGCCCGCGCGAATTGCCTTTATCAGGCGAGGCATCGAAGCCCTGTCCCGCGGACCGTATAACCAACTGGGCTTGACGACCGTCACGGGCAGCTCGCCGGCCTGGTAGGCGGCCCAGACGAGCTTCTCGGCCTCAACTTTCGCGCGGCTGTAGTAGCTCCATTTGTGCAAGTTCACTCCCAGCGGAGCAGTTTCGTCCAGCACCAGACCCTCCCCGTCAGGATGCCCGTACGAGCTTATGCTGCTGACATGGAGAAACCGCCCGACACCGGCACGGCTGGCTGCGGCGAGCATGTTGGCCGTCCCGTTAATCGAGATCGCCACAAACCGCTCCCAGGGTCCCCAGTCACCAACCTGGGCGGCTGAATGATAGACCGTCGAAACCCCCTTCATCGCTTCTGTGAGACTCTCCGGATCGGTGATATCGCCAATAGCCTTGTCAACTCCCCACTCGTCCAGAAGGCGCGTATCGCTGTTGGAGCGGACCAGGGCTCGGACGGGCTGACCCTGGGCGATAAGTTTCTCGACAATATGACTGCCAAGCAAGCCTGTTGCGCCGGTAACTAGATTCATGGGAACTCCTGTGCTTCAAGTCTCTTTTGAGGTCCGGGGCAGGGTACTGTAAGTCGGTTGGCCTGCAGCGTCAAGAAGCGTTTTGGCGATATTTCGCGGTTTCCTGCCGCCCAGGCAAGGGTGGCCTGCAGCATCTCTCCGGGGAGCATCGGCGGGGCGTCGAATTCATGTCCTCGATTATTGGCAATGGGAAATATTGGGTGATTTTTCTCAGAATTCTCTTGACTGATCTACGATCACTCGATAAGATTCCTCGAACTATCCCACAGAAATTAACTGCTTGCTCGCAGTATGTTTGCTTGGCGTGAGCGTTGCATTGTGGAAACACAAAGCCGGACAACAATGGATTGTTTCACGGAAAGTGACGGATCCTGCCGATACTATAGTGTTAAGCGCATAAAACTACGGGTCAACGGATTGGTTGCCCGCATGCAACCGGCTCGAACAGCCTCTTTACGGTGAGACAAGAATGCTGAAGAAGTTACTGCATCCCACCAATCGGCGAATCAGAGTTATTGTAGGGATTCTATTGGCTGGACTGTTCTGCATCCAATGCACCCAATCGGTATCCGTGGGCGGATCGAAGCTCGAAAAAGCCACCGACGTCACCGCTACCCGGAAAATCGAGAAACTGGCCAGGGAAAATCATATCGCCCTCCTGGAGATGTGTGTCGAAAACTATAACAAGAACTACCGCAACTACACCTGTACGCTGATCAAGCAGGAAGTGATCCGCGGAACGCAGAAGGACGAACAGTGGACGAACGTGAAGTTCACAGAGAAACCCTTCAGCGTTGCGATGGCCTGGCTCAAGGAAACGCCCGAAGGCGCACTTTCCAACGGGCGGGTCAAGAAACTCTACGTGCCGATGGGCGATCGTGTCCTGTACATCGAAGGCAAGTACGATGACAAGATGATCATCCGAATTTCCAATCCCCTGCTCCGGGGCCTGCTGGGAACGCAGAAACGCCCGCCCGACGGTAAGGACGCAATGAAGAATACGCTCCGCCCGGTAAGCCTGTTCGGGTTCAAACGCGGTATGCTCAGCCTGCTCGACGTGTATCGCCAGGCCGCAAAGAACGGAGACCTCAAACAGGAATTCGGCGGATATGTTAATATCGCCGGACGTGACGCGATTGTCCTCCTGCGATACCTGCCGCCCAAGGAACAGTACCCCGCACAACGCACGGAAGTCTGCATCGATCTGGAAACTCTCGTCCCCGTTCGCATAAGGGGATTCGACTGGGACGGGCAGTGTACTTCCCGATACGTCTACAAGGACATCAAATTCAATGTCGGACTTGATGAAACAAGTTTCACGCCGAAAGCAAACGATATAGCAGATCCCAAATAGGACCCACACTCAGATGCGTTTTCCCAGAGCCCGGAGACACCATACCTCTGGGCTCTGTTGTTGCCCGGACCTGCCGGCGGTAATCCACGCGACGCTGATTTGCACACTTCTCGTCGCCACGCCCGGATGCTTCTTCTCAGAGCACTCGTTCCCAATGGACCCCGCCGCCGTGGTCCGCGCCGATACACCGGCGAATCTCCCAACCAGGAAGTGGCTCGTCAGCGCTCACGAAAAGCTCAAAGGCCTCCTTCCGCACCATCACGACCAGCCGATGCTTACCGACGAATTTTCCGACCCGTCAGGGCGGCCGGTGGACCTTGTAGCCAGGTACACACTCGAACCCGACCAGCTCGAATCGATGTTCGTGAACTTCCTTGGCTTGAGCTATTCGGCCCAGGTTACCGGACCCGACGCGGGCAACACTCCGGCGCCCGAGTGGCCCGGATTCATCGATATCTGGGTGCCGATCAACGCACGTCTCAAACTCGCCGGACGCCTCGGAATGGCCCGCGGGCCTGACGGTAAGGTCATCGGCGCCGACTGCATCGTGCTCCTGGCCGGACTCTGCGGAGGGAACAACGTAATCCGCCAGCGGGACATCGCCGCCGCATTGAAATCCAGCGGACTGCACGTACTGGCCGTCGAAACGCGAGGCCAGGGCCAAACCGCCGTCCGCTATCCGGATGTCGCATGCACCTGGGGCATGTTCGAGTCCAGCGATCTGCTGGTGGTGTCCGACTGGCTCGAGGCCAAGCCGAACGTCAGGCGCACCGGGCTGATCGGCTATTCATGGGGCGGGACGCACGCCCTGCTGACTGCCTGGAACGAAGGGCGCGGCGATAAGCATCCGAGTATCGCCCCGAGAGTCGCCCAGGTTCTGCCCAAACTCCCGCCCGGACGGCGCTATCGCGCGGGAGTGCTGGTCTTCTCGCCCGTGCTGGATATCGATGTGCTGGTCGGGAAACTGGCCACGCCGCAACCGTACCTCATTCATCCGGTCCGGGCCGGTCTGCAGAAAACGGTACGAAATTGGAAAACACTCAGGGGTTTCCCCAATCCCACCGGCGCCCTGGGCGACGTGATCCGATGCGAGCAACTTAACTACGAGGGCACGATGGAAGACCAGCGCCGCTTCCTGAGATTCGTGCCGTACAAGGGCAAACCGGCCGGTAACAAGCTCGCCGACGTTCGCATACCGCTGCTGATCGTACACGGGGCGGACGATCCCGTTGCCCCCGTCCAGACCGTAGCCGACCTGACCGCCGGCCTGAAAAACCCAAATGTTGCAACGATCGTCCTGCCCTCCGCCGGGCACATCGGCTTCGCACCATACGCCAAATCATGGTTCTACAGCATGCTCCTCAGCTTCTTCGACCCGGACAAGGGACCAAAGCCCGCGGCAGCCCGCTGACTAACGTTGCTTCGAGGGGCGAGCGGGGGGCTTGTCCGCCAGTTCCTTTTTCGCTTGCCTGACCGCCTGCCAGGCGATGGCCTGGAGCTTTTTCGCGTCGGATGGGGGGATACCCAGGACCGTTCTGTGAGTACCCGATTTGGAAAGAATCACCTTGGCGGGAAGACCGGCCGGCGACTTGTTGTAGATCGTCGAATAAAACACACAAGCCGTCAGGTACGTGCCCATACGCGACGGGTGGGAGTTGTCCTTCGCATACAGGGGCCATTTCGGATTGGCATCGTACGCCATTTTCCACGCATAACCGACCGGCGCGACGGCCGCTTTGAGTTCACGCCCCACGTCCATGTACGTCTTAGAATTGCGCTTGTGCATGTCGGGATACTTCTTGAGCAGTTCGGGCGTCGGGCGACGCTGCCAGGTCATGAAGAACATCGTCCTGGCGCCGGATTTGGTGATCGCGGCGTTCAACTTGCCGGCGCCCTGGCGGGTGCGGTCCGGCATGAGCGTGGGGGTAAGGCTCTGGTCCTGCAGGATCACGTAGTCCCACCGGCCGGTAGCGATCGCCTCTTGCGAAGCTTTGTTCCCGGCGTGCCACACGAGGTTCTTTCCTCCGCTGGCGACCATCTTGACCTCCAGCGGGCGGGCACTCTTATCAGCCGCCGCCAATCCCGCGACGACCTGCGGCAGCTTGTTACCGTACGTATATGAATTGCCCAGGAACAAAACGCGCACGGGTGCCTTCTTCGACGGCCTGGTAGTCGCGCCCCGCAGCAGCGTGCCGCCCAGACAAACCGCAACGAATATCGCACAACATGCCAGATGGGATATTTTCCTGATCTTCATGGTAGTAGTGTCACCCCTGACCGCCAGATTGTCAACGCCGCACAAGGGTTGACTCAAAGCCCACCAATCCGTATAGTTATCCATCTGCCTGGACACCGATGGGCAGATACGCTTTCGCGCGTGTAGCTCAATTGGATAGAGCACCGGTCTACGGAACCGGAGGTTGCAGGTTCGAATCCTGCCACGCGTGTTCGTTACCCCTTACAAGGCCGGCCGCTTACGGCTGGCCTTGCTTTTTGGCAAAAACGGCTTGGGCGCGAGCGGGCTTGCCTGGGCGCGGCGATCTGAGGGCCGCACCCACCTCAGGGCGAGTCGCCTCTGCCAGAGCATTGGGTGATACACCGCCTGCACCTGTCGCATCTAATCTTTAATGCGGACCAGTTCGCTACGCTCGATCAATTCGATCATACTGGGCGTCAGGATTGCTGCGCTCTTCAATACAAACTCGAAACGGCATGTTCTGACACGAAGCTGGCAAAGCAATCTATTCCGATTGCTTGAGATCACCGCCCTTTCACTTCGTGCCACCGCCGGCTACGGATTCGTAAGTCGGGCCGACACGGATTTCATCGAACGAATTCTCGCCTCCCTGCTGAAGAACTAATCGGGTGAGCCTGGTCTGATCAATATTGAAGGCCTCTGGTTCACGGAGAAATCGATATTTTCCTTTGAGATTTTCTGTCGGTTGTTTGAGATTTTGCTCCGGCCACATGGGATAAAAGTTGTCGTTCTTTCCATCTTTTCCCCAAACGAACTTACCGACCATCAAGACAATCCTCCCTTTCCAAGCTGGGCCAATCCTTCGACGGGCGACTTTGCCATCCAAGACCACTATCGTCTCAAGCTGCCCCTCCTTGTGAAGAAAACCAATTCCATCTTTCTGGTCGTCGGATTCCAGTGTCACGGTGTTTTGACCGCCGCTACTTGAGGGCATAAAGGAAACGTAGCTCATCCACATCGTGGCGCCGTCTTTGAGAAGACCTGCCTTTACCAGCGAGCCATCGAGCTGAATGGCGCATCTTTTATCGAACGAACGAGTAGAAGTTTGCGCACGGTTGCCCGTTACAGGAAGGTTACCGTACTGCAGACTCCCCGGGGCGACCATTGGCTTCCATTTATCATCGCCTTTTTCTTGTAGAGTAAAATATTCTCCCTTCGTACCAACGGCGCCTTTCTTTCCAAAGAGTGTCGTGGGCTGTTCAAGATCAGAGGGATAGTCGAAAGGTTCGTAGAGCAAGGCGTCGCCCGGATCAAGGGGACCGCGGTTGACGACCGTGGTGGCGGGAGTTGCCTTTCCCGTGGTGGGCAGAATCGAATACTTGACTAAACCTTTCTCGGGTGCTTGTTTGTCTTCGTAGCTTCTGGCTTCACCGGAAAGACTCGCCGCGATCTCTTTGCCATCACGCGTTATCTTAAACCCATCGAACTTTCCTCTAGGGGCCCATTGTAAGGTTACCCCTTCCATACTTCGAAAAGTCCTGAGTTCGGGGATGGAGGTGTCGCAGATGGCCGTCAATTTCTGCGTCGGAGAAGCCGGCATCTCCAGGACGAGTTCGTAACTGTTCTTACCCGGCAAGGCCGTCGTGTCGGTAAATGCAGTTTGAGATGCAGGAAGATTGACTCCCAGGGGCTTACCATTTCTCAGCAACTTGACGCTTTTGGGGACCTCGCTTCCGAGTTGCCAGTTCAACTGAACCCCTTGATCAACTCCAAAAGTCATCAAGTGAGAGGCTAAGGCAGGCTTCTTCAGCTTGAGCATCTCTGTCGCCATAGCAGTGCCAATGTTCAGATGGGTCCGGGCGTTACGGTTCCAGTGGAAACCTTGGGCAGAAGGCGAGTCCTTGGGATCGAATCTGAATTGCAGTTTTTCAGGGCCGTAAGGTTTGTCCGTATTGACCACGGCAACGTTTCCGACGAACTGGGGGTACTTGGTTTTATCGCCCATCGCCAGTTGAGATTGCTTAATCAGATGCTTTTCTTCTTCAATCATTCCGCTTGTAGCAATTACGACCGGAAGGTTCGGAACACCCAAGCCGTACTTCACGCTACGAATGTCATCGATGAAAGCTGCCAGATTCTTCTCATATTTGTGAGAAAAATCGCCCAAGTCGTTCCATCCCTGGTGGTAGCACAGTCCCGCGATTTCCATACCTTGTCCCTGATAGTCGGGGAAAAAGGTACTGATGTTTTCCATCACTTCTTTGACCAGTCGTACTACTTCGTAGTAATAGAATCCGGGGTTCCCCGGCTTGGTCGGCTTCGGATACTTGCCGATACTCGGGGGCAGGAAATCATTTCCGAGACTTTTACCGCCCCAAGTGGCCTTAATCAGCAATACCGGCTGCTTGTAAACGTCGCCCATCATGTGTCCAAAACCAAATTCCGGACCAATGAGGCCCGAATAACCACCGTAATTGGGTGTCAAACCGCTGTACCTGTCAGCTTTGCCGGGGCTTCCTCCCAGGTGAACCCAAACATCGGAGCGTTCCTTCCACGAACCATCGGCATTAATGAGAAATTGATACTTCTTGGGCTCTTTTTTAACAATATCTCGCAAGGTGTTCGGTTTATCGCCCTCTACAGTGCCGTACCCCAACATGTTGGATTGCCCCACCAAAACGTAAACCTTAACGGGGAGGTTCTCTCTCTTTTGGGCATGGGCGAGGGAAGTCAGTGCAGTTATCACAATTATCGCATTTATGGTCAGTCTTGTCATTTTACTTCTCTCTGTATTCTTCCGGTAGTGTATTGCTCGTGAGTGAACAGGGTTAAGCCTGAAACCGTTCCAGACGTCGACCACGTCCCATTGTAAGATCGCTCGCCACCTCTTGTCTATCGAGTGGTGAAGTTCTCAGGCGGTTTCTTGCGGCTGGGAAGCAGCAAGGCGTTGCTGGGGGCTTCAATATATGGCAGATCCGCCAGTAATTTGATTACGCAGCCCTCCGTTCATACCACTTCAGCACACCACCGAGCTCAGTCTTGCGGACCAGCTCGCTTCGCTCGATGAAGTCAACTGTGCCGGGCGTTTCGCCGTGCTCGGGCGTTAGATAGTCCAGACCGCGGTGTGTTCGCTTGGTGTGGTAGTAATTGAGGAGGCCTTCCAACGCCGTTGGGACATGAGGCGCTCACTTGATCCGCGCGCCGCGGAGGACAAGGGGGTCGAAGCGGTAGGGGCTTTCGCTGGCGGTCCTCTGGGCTTCGCAGGACAGGTCGCTTGCTCAGGATCTACGACAGGATTTTCGACAGGGCAAGCAGTCCCGATGTTCCGTCGACCGCTAACCGGGGTGGCGGAGCGTGGTAGCTATTTCTTGTCGACTTGCTCGACGAGCATTGTGCAGATTTCGTCCTGGAGGGCTTTGGCGGGGGCTACTCGTCCGGGCATGTCGTTGGCCATTATTGAAAACGCCAGGGCGGGCTTGCCCGTTTTGTCTAACACGTATCCGCTGAGACATGAGACTTTCAGGATGTAGCCCGTCTTGCCGATGATTCGGCCTCTGCACGGCGGGCCTGTCATGCGCTTCCGGAGCGTACCGTCGATCCCCGCCCGGGCGAGTGTGTCGGTGAGCACCGAAACGTCCTTTCTGCCGGCGATACCGGCAAGGAGCTTTGTCATCGCCGCGGGCGAGACGCGATTCTTGCGCGCCAGCCCGCTTCCGTCGCTGACGACGAGCGAATCGGCCGACAGATCGAACGCCTTGGTCAGCGTCTTTGTCATGATCTCCGCGCTTCCGGGCCACGTACCGTCGCCGGCGCGCAGCAGGAAGCACTCGGCGGCCAGGTTGAGCGAATCGGTGTTAGCACGTTTCATTGCCCGGGCAATCGGCGTGGTGGTCGTGCAGACGGGCTTTGCACCCTTGCGGTCAATTTTGCTCAGGTCCATCGACTTGATCTTGCCTTCAAACGGAACGCCGCCGGCGACGAGGCGTTCGGCCAGGGTGCGAGCGAAAAGCATCGGCGGATCGTTGGCGGCTACGTACAGCGGATAGGGCGATGCGGTCTTTATCGTACCGCGAAGAACCAGTTCTCCGTCCCCGGCGCCCGGGCGCATCGACCAGATATGCTTCTCGCCGACCTGCACGGAACTCTTGACCGCGATGAAACGACTCTGTGGGACGATTACGGCCTGTGCGCGGGCGCCCGAGATCTTGAAGGTCGCCGCGAAGCAGTTGCGGTGGAAATTGAGCTTGCCGACCGGGGCCTGGTAGTGCATGTGGTTCTGGGAGGTCTTCCAGGTGTCGGGGCGGTAGACCATTGACCCTCCCGAGACAAAAAGCCTTCCGGGCGGTTTGTCGCCGAGATGCTTGGCGACCGCCACCGCCCAGCGGTCCATCTCGGCGTAGATACTCTTACCGCCATCGGCCGCAAGATCCGGGTCGCCTAGCGTAGGATCGAAATCGCCGTAGACAACGATATCGCCGGCGCGAGTGATGTACAGTTCGGTAGTAAACTTGTAACCGCCGCCAAGTGCGTGCAGTGCAAAGGCGCTGCTGAGCAATTTCTGGTTGCTGGCCGGGATGAAAAGATCGTTTTCCCGTACCGAGACCGTCGCCTTTCCCGAAGCGAGGTCCACCACCGAGACCCCGACGCGAGCACCGCTGCCGATGGTCTCCTCGAATGCCGCCACCTTCGCCGAAAGCAGATCGCCGAATGTTACCGGTGCCTTCTCGGCCCGGAGCGGCGCCGAGCAGGCGCCCGCGATCATCCCGCACAGCAGAGCTGCGCTTACAAAGATACCCCGTCGCTTTGCTGCTGTCATACGGATGGAAACTCTCTTTCCGCGGGGGCTTATCCGGCGCCAATGCGCCGGCGGCCCGCCTGGTCCATTGTAATACGGGTAAGAACGCCCAAATGCAATCCCTCATTACCGCCGGGACAAAATTTGAGATTTTTGAAAACCCATGCAGTTTGTTTTCCGATAATAAGTGGTGAACAGGATCGATAAGCGGAGTACGTAATGAACGATTCGACTACTTGCAACGAGCGAAGGCTGCACGCAAGATACCCAATGTCAACAAGCCTCCAGTTCCACCACGGTCCGTCAAAACGCGAAGTTCCGGCACGGTCAGTAGATATCTCCGAAAACGGGATGCTTATGTATGTTCCTGCTATCACGCCGGTTAGGGCTGGACAAGCGGTCTATGTCGACCTGGCCAATATTGGCGGCAGACCGGCGAGAGGTATCGGGCCCGTCCAGGCGACTATTGTACGCGTGGACCGGGCGGAAATGACCAGCAAGGGCTATCTGGGTATCGGTATCAGATTCGCAGCCGCATAAACTCCACCGCTCACATCAACACCGCGATACCGGGGGGCAGGGGAAAGAAGTTCCACTCCATCCAGATAAAGAACTCATGCGCTCATTTCGCGGCTTCGATCTCTTTCAGCAGTCCCCTCGCTTCGGTTGTCGCGGGGGCCTGGGGATGCTTTGAGATGACTTCTTTCAGTATCGCCGCGGCCTTGTCGCTCAGAAACTTGCGCCCCGCGGAGTTTGGCGCAGCCGCGGCGTTAGCTATATAGAGCTTCGCCAGCTTGACCTGTTTTTCGGCCCGTTCGTCGGGCGTGACGGGCTTGGGCGGCGGGCGTTTGACCGGTTTGGGGAACGTGGTGGGATCGGGAGGCTCCGCGACCGAATCTAGCGGATCGGTGTCCGGGTCGTCTTTGCGGCGGCCTCGCGACGAACCGCCATCGAAGAACCCCGGCGGTTTGACCGACTTTGGATCCTCATTCTTAGCCACTGCCTCCAGGATACGCTTGGCCTCGGCGGCGACAGCTTCAGCCGAGGTCTTCTTCGGGGACTCAGTCTCTTCGGATTCGCTGTCGCCGCATCCGGCCAGGCCCATCGCCATCAATATAGTTATGACTGCGGTATATTTCATTGAGTTGGTCTCCGTTTGCGATCCTGGCGCGGGTTTGGGGCTCAGGAACCGCATTTCTGGGCGCTGCCGGGCAACGCACGCGCTTGCACCTTTTAACACATTCGGAGGGAAAGTAGAAAGTAGAAAGTAGACCGCCGTAGAAATCAGGCTTGTTTCTTGACGTTTTCGTGGTTGTAGATGTGGTCTTTCTGCTCTACTTTCTACTGCTCTGCGTGTGACCTGGTCACACGTCTCGGTGCGTGTTTCCAGCGGCGGTGTACCCAGAAGTACTGGTCCGGTTGGGTGCGGACGGCGGTTTCCAGGGCGCTGGTGTATTCCTGTGTTATCCATCGCAGCGGATCGTCCTTGTCGGCCCATTCGGACGGTTCGATCCACCGCTGATTGAATATCTCGAAGTTGAACTGCCCGTCGAGCCGGCGGCAGCAGATCACCGCGATGGGCGCCTCGTACTGCATCGCCAGCAGGCCTATCGACTTGAACGTGCTGGCCGGGTGACCGAAGTAGTCGACGAACAGCCCGCGAGCCCCGGCATCCTGGTCGCAGACCATCGAGACCGCCTCGTTGCTGTCGAAAGCCCTTTCGATCCGGGCGGCCGCCCCCTGCTTGTAGATCATCCGCTGCCCGGCCCGCTCGCGAACGCCGAAGATCAGGTCGTTGATCCGCGGGTTGTCGATCCGTCTGGCTACGGAACTGAACGCCAGCCCGATGGCCGCTGAAAAATACCCCGCCAGCTCCCAGTTTCCGAAATGCCCGGTAACGAGCACCATCGGGCGATCGCGGGCGATCAGGGTAGCCACCACGTTTTCCATGTTCCTCAGGCGGATGTGCCTCCGCCAGGTGTCGGGTCGGATGCGGCGCGGGGTGAGGAGGAGTTCGAGGCCCATGCAGACCATGTTGCGGATGGACGCCTTTGCAGTGCGGCGGATCTTCGCCTCGGACCAGTGGGGAAAACCGCTGCGGAGCTGGTCGATAGCTATTTCGCGATGGCGCCTGTCGAAGTGGTATATCGCGGTGCCGATCGCCCGGGCCAGGGCGTATCCGGCCCGCAGCGACAGCATCTCGACGAACATTATCGCCACGCGGGCGCCGATGTATACCAGGTAGTCCAGGCGGCGGTTGCGGGTATCGAGCTTCCGCTGCCGCTTGGTGGCGCGGTGTTCGCCGCGGTCTATGCCGGCGGCCGCAAGCACTGTCGAGGCTTTACTTGTCACCAGCTTTAAGTTCCCTGACTATCTCCAGGATTCTCTCGACCGCTTGGTCGAGCGGTACGCCGGCGGGCTTGTCGTCGGTGCGGCGTTTGATCTCGACATTGCCCTCTGCCAGCCCCCGCTCGCCGACCACTACTCGCAGCGGCACGCCGATGAGGTCGGCGTCCTTGAACTTGACGCCCGGGCGGGCCTGGCGGTCGTCTATCAGCACGTCCACGCCGGCGGCCTGGAGGTCGTTGTATATCTGTTCGGCCTTGCTGAAAACGGATTCGCTGTCGGTATTCAGCGCGACCACTTCGACTTCAAACGGAGCGATAGCTATCGGCAGGATGCATCCGTCCTTGTCGTTTCCGACTTCGATGGCCGAAGCGAGTATGCGGTTTATCCCGATCCCGTAGCAGCCCATTATGCACGGTACCGAGGCGCCGGACTCGTCGTCGACATAGGCGTCGAGCTTCTTGCTGTACTTGGCGCCGAGTTTGAATACCTGCCCGACCTCGATACCGCGGTGGAACAGCAGTTCCTTGCCGCCGCGGGTATCGCCTTCGACGGCGTTGCGGATATCGATAACGGTCACGTTGTCGGCTTCGGTGGGGAAATCGCGCCCGGGCACCACGTTTTTGACGTGGTAGTCGGTCTTGTTTGCGCCGCTGACTCCGCAGCACATGCCCTCGACCCACGGATCGACGTACATTGTCGCGACCTTGTCAACCATGCCGATCGGACCGGCAAAACCGATGCCCGCTCCGGTGACCTCGCGGACCGTCGCTTCGTCGGCCGGTTCGATATGCGCCCCGCCGGCGGCCTGGGTGAGCTTTTCGACATTCAGTTCGTGGTCGCCCCTGATCAGGCATATGACGATTTTCTCATCGGCCTTGTAAACAAGCGTTTTGATCATCTCGACCGGTTGGGTGCCGAGGAACCCGCAGACCGCTTCGATACTGCCCACCTCGGGAGTGTGGACTTCCTCGACTTCGGCGGCGCCGCGGTCGAAGGGTTCCAGCGGCGGGTCTACTTCGGCCTTTTCGAGATTGGCCGCATACTCGCCGTCGGCGGTGTGTACGATGACGTCCTCGCCGTTTTCGCACGGTACGGTGAACTGGTGCGAGCCCGAGCCGCCCATCTCGCCCGATTCGGCTTCGACAATGACGTACGGGATACCGCATCGCTCGAATACGCGGCAGTATGCGTCGTACATTGCTCGGTAGGTCACGTCGAGGCATTCGGGTGTGGTGTGGAAGCTGTAGGCGTCCTTCATGATGAACTCGCGGCTGCGCAATACGCCGAATCGCGGGCGGAACTCGTCGCGAACTTTCGTGCCGATCTGGTAGAAGTTGACGGGCAGTTGCTTGTACGACTTGAGTTCCTGAGAGGCCAGGAAAGTGCAGACCTCTTCTGCCGTCGGCGACAGCGCGTTACCGCGTCCGTGCCGGTCGGTGAAGGTGGCCAGCGTCTCGCCGTAGTCGGCGGATCGACCGGTACGGTCCCACAGTTCCAGCGGCTGGACGACGGGCATCAGGATCTCCTGGGCGCCGGCGGCGTCCATTTCTTCGCGGACGATTTGCATTATCTTCCGCAGCGAGCGCAGGCCCAGGACCAGGTAGGTGTACGTACCGCTGGCGACTTTCCTGATATAGCCCGCGCGGACCAGGAGTCTGTGCGAAGGGATCTCCGCGTCGGAGGGTACTTCCCTGGTGGTCGGTATGAGCAGTTTGCTGTATCGCATTGATGCTTCTTTCAAAAGTTCAGTATTTTCAATATTGGGGTGAGGTATTCTCTCGCCGGCCGGTTGCTCCTTATACCGTCACAAACTGTTGTTTTCAAGTCGCGTGGTGCGTGTTAGACTCTCGGGCATGAACGAAACACACATATTCATAAACGAACTGACGGCCGGTCAGACGCTCGACCAGATCTTCGTCGTCCGCGACAAGGACCTGCGAACCACCAAAACCGGCGGGAATTACATCCTCTGCACACTCGCCGACAAGAGCGGTTCGCTGCCCGGGCGGATGTGGCAGGCGACCGAGTCGATATACGCCTCGATCCCCCAGGGCGGGTACCTGCACGTAAAGGGGCGCACCGAAGACTACAAGGGCTCGCTGCAGTTCATCATCGAGGCCTGCCGACCGATGAGCGAAGAGAAGGTCGACGTCGGCGACTTCCTGGCCGTCAGCGAAAACGACCCCGAAGAGATGTGGTCCGAACTGCTGGAGATACTTCGCGGTATAAAGAACAAATCGCTGCGGCTGCTGATAAAGAAATTCGTCGAGGACCGCGAGTTTGTCGACGCATTCAAGAAGGCGCCGGCGGCCATGACGATGCATAACCCCTACATGGGCGGACTGCTGGAGCACACGCTCAACATCGCACGGTCAGCGGTCGCGCTGCTGGGGCTCTACCCGAAACTCAACGCCGACCTCGTCCTGGCCGGAGTGTTCTTCCACGATATGGGCAAGCTGGCCGAGCTTACCTCCGGTATCGCGATCAACTACACCGACCGCGGGAACCTGGTCGGTCACATTACGATGGGCGCGATCTGGCTGGACCGCAAAGCCGCGCTGGTGTCCGAAGAGACGGGCGAGCCGTTCCCTCAGAAGACGCTCGATCTGCTGCAACACATGATTCTCTCGCACCACGGCGCCCACGAATACGGTTCGCCGAAGCTGCCGATGATACCCGAGGCGTATTTTCTCCACTACCTCGACAACCTCGACGCCAAGATGTACATGACATTCCACGACATCGAAACGACCCCGGATGACGAAGAATCGTTCAGCCCCTACAACCGCTCACTCGAAACGCGGATCTATCGGAAAAGCGGGATGCTGGATTGACGGCCGTTAGCCGTTGCTGTTACCGTTCACTTGATTATTGGGCGTTTCTTGTTGGCTGTTGTCTGTTGATCCGTCCTTCTTTATGTAGAGCGTCCGGGTCGGGAAGGCGAATTCTATGCCTTCTTCGTTGAAGCGGGTCAGGAGTTCCATGTTGAAATCGTGGTTGAAACTCAGGAACTCCTCCCATTCGACGGGCACGAACCAGTACGTCACGTTGATGCCCAGCGAGTCGGCGTTGAAGTCCGTGAAGAACACGCGCGGCGCGCGGCCGGCGACGAAATTTTTTGCTCTGGCTTCGCACATCTCGCGCAGTATCTTGACGGCCTGCTTCATCTTTTTCGGTGATGTGTCGTACGTTACCCCAATATCCAACGATCGCTTGAGGTACGGGCGGGCGGCGATGTTTTCCACGGTGGTGTTGGCTACCACGGAGTTGGGCACGGTTACGAGATGCCCGGTCAGCGTCCGGAGTTTGGTCGAGCGGAAACCCACTTCTTCGACCACGCCGTCCTGCCCGTCGATCGTGACGCGGTCGCCGATCTGGAAGGGGCGGTCGGCGAAGATGGTTATCGAGCCGAACAGGTTGGCGACCATGTCCTTGGCGGCCAGCGCGAAAGCCAAGCCGCCCAGCCCGAGCCCGGCCAGCAGCGCGGCGATGTTCCAGTTGAAGATGTTCTGGGCGATGAACAGGCCGACCATAATCACAACGACCAGGCGGAGAGTCTTGCGGATGAGGGGCACGAGCTGGTCGTCGAGCTGCGAATGGGTCTTGCCCGTCCAGTGCAGCAGGAAATGCTCGATAATGCTGATAAGGCGATAGATGAACCAGCCCACGCCGAGGGTCATCATCATCTTGCAAAACTTCAGCCATAACGGCATGAGATTTTTCGACTTGACGACTTCGTCGCCCAGTGTCTCCTCCATATAGGTGAAGTTCATGAAGCCGGCGGCTGAGTACATCGCAAGCGACAGCAGCACGAGCATCAGGGGCCTCTCGATGCAGCGGAGGAACTTGCCTGTCAGCACGTAACCTTCGCGAGCCTCGAGGCTGTCGGCGCGGCGGTCTATGAGCACCGCGGCGATCTTGCCGACGATCATACCGCCAAGCAGCGCCCCGGCCAGTGCCAACCACTGCCACGGCGCATTGCCCAGGAATGTCGTATCCCAGATCGACTGGCCTATAACTAACTGGCCGAGAATGCCTGAAGTATCAACTGTCATCGGAATAACTCCTGAAATAATCGGATAGAACGACCGACACTATACAACCGGACCAACGCCTTGCCAGCGGGAAATTCTCATCATTACACAAAAGGTTCTCGATTGCGCCTTGACGAATGATGGTGCGGTAGTCTATCATGATACAGGTAGAATAATGCGTTGAGGTGGCCTTACAACCCCAAAACGCGAAATAATTTGGTTGTGACGGCCCAGTCGGTGAGATAAGCAGGCCGTCGGCAAAGCGGCGCTCAATGTCGCCGGAGCCCGGTTTTGGTCCGGTGCATATGCGTTGGCGATATCGCCCCGCCTCGCGGGGAAAACTGGAATACAAAAGGATATCTCGACGCCGGGCGTCGATCAATCGTCCCACGGGGACGAGGCCTTCGGGTTATATAATTCGCCAGCAAGCCAAGAGCAGCAAGGACGTTCTGATGAATCTAGCCGGGGTCGGGCGGCTTTGGGGCTGTCCGAAAAACACGGTGAGGAATTCCGGGACTGTTGTACTTGCGCACTCTTATCTGCAGAGAGCAGTTCGTTTCGCTCAGATGCAAACAGGCATGCGACATCGTGGATGCTCGCGAATTGGTTCGAAAATGGCCCTCGCTTCGGGCGCCCGTGATGCCTGCTTGACTCCGCCGGATCTGTGGCACGTCACCTTTAGAAAGGATACGTGTTATGCACTTGCTATACTTGGCCGCCATAGAGGGAAGCACCATATCAGCAGTGGGCATCGGAGCCGCAATCGGCCTGGCCCTTGGATTTGCATTTCGACTCTGGCAGGAGAAATTAAAACAGGCCGCAATGGCCAGTGAACTGCAGGCCGCGAAAAAAACAGCCGAAGCCGAAGCCGCAAAGATCATCGCCCAGGCGGAAGCCGAAGCCAGGACCGAGTTCATCAATCAACGAAAAACGTTTGATTCCGATACCGAAGCTACTCGGAAGGAACTCCGCTCCGAAGAAAAACGCCTGGCAAAACGCGAGGACATGATCGACCAGAAACTCGAGACGATCCACACCAAGGAGCGCATGGTCGAAGCCGCACAAAAAGGAGTGCTCGAGCGGGAAAAAGCACTTGCCGCAAAGGATCGCCAATTGAACGAGCTGATCGCCCAGCAGAAAAGCCAACTCCTGAAAGTAGCGAACCTCAGTGTCGACGACGCCAAGAAAATTCTCCTGGACCAGGTCGAAAGGGAGATGTCCCACGAAACCGCCCAGTTTGTCGAACGCCGGCTCGAACTGGCAAACGAAGAGGCCGAGGACCGTTCGCGCGAAGTTATCATTACCGCCATTCAACGCTACGCTTCGGCCCACACGTGCGAATCGACGGTATCCACCGTCGACATCCCTTCGGACGACATGAAGGGGCGCGTGATCGGACGGGAAGGCCGGAACATCCGGGCGTTCGAGAAGGCTACCGGCGTGGACGTGATCGTCGACGACACGCCCGGCGTTGTGGTGGTATCGTGTTTCGATCCGGTCAGGCGATATGTCGCTCGCCAGGCGATGGCCAAGCTCATCCAGGACGGTCGCATTCACCCGACGCGAATCGAAGAAGTGGTCGCGGCTATGGAGAAAGAAACCCAGAAGCAGATCCACGACTACGGTAAATCCGCATGCACCGAAACCAAGGCGGGCAACATGCACGGTAAACTCGTGGACCTGATCGGACGCCTGCACTTCAGGACATCCTACGGGCAAAATGTGCTTCAGCATTCGATCGAGGTGGCATTCCTGTCACAGATTATCGCGGACGAACTCGGACTCAACGGGCAGATCGCCCGGCGCTGCGGACTGTTGCACGATATCGGAAAGGCCGTGGACCACGAGGTAGAAGGCGGACACCCCGCCATTGGCGCCGATCTCTGCAAGCGCTACGGTGAGAAACCGGAAATCATCAATGCCGCCGGAGGCCACCACGGTGACATAGAGGCCGCAAGCGTCTACACTCCGATCGTTTCAGCCGCCGACGCCATCAGCGCCTCGCGGCCCGGGGCGAGGCGCGAATCTCTGGAGCGATACGTTCAGCGGTTGGAAAAACTCGAAGCCATCGCCACCACCTTTGAAGGTGTCGAGCAGGCTTATGCAATTCAGGCCGGTAGGGAAGTCCGCGTTATCGTGGATCCATCCGGTGTTGACGACCGCCTCTCGGCGAAGATCGCACGCGACATCGCCCGCAGGGTCGAAGAGGAAATGGAATATCCCGGAGAAGTCAGAGTAACAGTAGTCCGCGAAATGCGCTGCGTGGAATACGCAAGGTAAGCAGGTGCTAGGTGCTAGGTTCTAGGTTCTAGGTAACGACACACGGCCTACAGAAAACGACAATACTACCTGAAGATTCAGGGGGCGTCCCGATGTCCTTCGGGGGGGTATAAGCATTCTGGAGTGCGGAGCGGTGGTTTCAGCGTTTGCCGTTACCTAGCACCTAGAACCTGACACCTAGCACCTGCCGTTAATCCACAATTTCAATCAGGCGTTGGGTCAGTTGTATGTGACGGTTTTTCTCGCGGTAGACCTGTTCAACCTGACTCCGCATTTGCGGGTCGTCGGTCTGGGCGGCCATTGTGGCGTAGTAGTTGGCGGCCTGCTGCTGCTGGTCGAGCAGAGCGTTGAATTGTTCGGCTAGTTGTGCTTCTTCAAACATCGCTGATTTCTCCAGTAGAGTCATTGACCCACTGTCCGACGATCTGTCGATGAGCTTCGGTATCGTTTCTCAGGGCGTGCAGAATTGAATACACCTCGGCGCGTTGTTCATCGTCAAGGCATTCGGTGTGCTGGACTTCCCGGGCAGCGGCCTGAACGGTATCAACCAGCCCCTGTTCGATGCGCGCCAAGTCGCCGAACAGGCGGCACGATTTGTTTTTGACATCCGTCACTATGGCACCTGAGAGTCTCGTCCGTCGAAAGGTACTGCCCGGGACTGGACTCGAACCAGCACGGGGTATGAACCCCACCAGGCCCTCAACCTGGCGCGTCTGCCAATTCCGCCACCCGGGCAACGCATTATCATAAATTATAGTGCATTCCATGCTGTCGAGTCAAGGCTCGCGATGTGAAGAAAAAACCTTTTTCCATACGATCGACGCCCGCGAGCCCGCAGGCGGTTCACAGAGGCCCAATGCCCATCGCGCCGGCGACCCTTCGACGCATCAATGCGCTTGAAGCAGCGGAAAAACGACCGCCAAAATGCCCCCAGACCATCATTACCTTTGCATAAATGTTTGTACGTTATACCTCTCATGGATATCCTAGACATCATGGAGTATCTCATGATCAAACCGCAAGCGTATCGAAAAGCGGCAATCGCGGCCACCTTGTTGCTCGCTTTGTGCGTCCTGCGAGCCACTGGGGCGCAGAAAAGCCTTAACCCCTACGACCGGCAGATCGCCGAGCAGGTTGACAAACTCAAGGCGCCTTCTCCGCATCAGCGGTCCGCGGCGGCTGAGGCGCTGGGGTATCTTCGCGCCTTCTCTGGCGCGCCCGCACTGGCGCGGGCCGCGGGCGACGAGTCGCCGGCCGTTCGACGCGAAGCGGTAATGTCGCTGGGATGGTGCGGTGGGAAAAAAGATGTAAAAATTCTGCTCGACCGGATGGGCGATACCGACTGGACGGTGCGCCAGGCGGCGCGGGTCGCCCTCACGAATATCACGGGCATGGAGTTAGAGTTCGACGCCCTGGCGAAAACCGACGTCCGCACCGCCCGGATCAAAGTGTGGCGGGCGTGGTGGGCGAAATTCCAGGCCGGTCAGACCGCCCGTCCGGTCGTCAAGACCGCACCGCCTCCCGCCGCCGCCGTTACCGGCGACCCCAACTTTGCACTGCGCGGCCCGGTGACGGCATCGAGCAAATACAGGGGCCCGCTGTCGGTGCTTACCGACGGTTCGGACAGAGGGGGATTCTGGCAGACCAAAAACGTGAAGTTTCCCCAGCACTGCACGGTCGACCTGCGGAAATCGCGCAAGTTCGGATGCGTTGTGGTCCAGCAGTACGGGGCGGAGTTCTGCATGACCGATTATTCTGTCGACGTCAGCACTGACGGGAAGACCTACAAACAGGTCCATCGCGGCAAGACCCGCTCGGCGCCGAGGCTGGTCGTCACGTTCAAGCCCGTCGAGGCCCGCTGGATCCGTATCACATCGTACAACTCAGCCAACAGAACCTACCCCACCACGTTCCACGAGATAGGCGTGTACGCCAAAACGCCTCCCAAGGCTTCGGCACAACCATCGCCCCGCGCCGGTCGCCGCGGCCGCAGCGCCCGCGTCCCAAGGGACGATCTGCAGATCCTCGCCCTCGAACGCAAGGCCAGGTCGCTCGGCGCACTCGGCGGTCCGGGCGACGTGGCGGAAATTGTCCGGATTGTCGAACCGTATCGCACCACTCAGTCCTGCAGCCCCGCGGAAAACTCGATGGTGCAGGTCTGCCTGCGGAGCCTCGGGCGCCTTGGCGGCGACGAGGCGCGGAAATCGCTGATTTCATTCCTGTCCAATCCGCGATGGGCCCGCTACGCCGCCGACGCACTGGGCGACGTGGGAGGCTCCGACGCACAGGCCGCCCTGATCGAAGCGTACCCGAAATTCGCTCGCTCGCTGAGCCTGAAAGCCCCCAAGGTGCTCCCGCGGGACGACCGACCGGGCCTAGACCCCAGAGACCGCATGTACCAGACGCCGTACGCGATAGCTCTGGCGCTGTCGAGGATGACCATCACCGATCCGGAGAATCTCAAGGCACTAGGCGCCATCGCCCCGCTGCTGCTTGCCAACATGCCAAGCGACTATGACGGGGCCTTGCTGTACCAGCAGGAAGCATACCAGCCGATAACCGCGTATCTGCTCGAGAAGGCAGGCATTCGGAGGGCGGCATGCGATGCGGCGTTTGCATACTTCCGGAAAGCAGGCGGCTCGGGCGATACGCCGATGGGCAAAACGCTGGCCCAGCTCGCGACAAAATACGCCGGCGATGTGCCGTATGCGGCTATCTGGTTGCCGACGCTCTGCAGCCGCAAGGACATCCCCGCCCTGATCGACCTGCTGGACCACGACAACGGATGGGTGCGAATCAACGCCGCAAAGGCAATCATGTTCATCGGCGACAAGCGAGGGATCGCGCCGATCGCAAAGCTGCTCAAGGCCTCCAAGCCCGAAGCGACGTTCGGATACTACGGCGAGTATTTCAATAACAAGACCCAAGGCCACGCCGAATACAACGATCCGGCTCCGCGGTGGCGTGAGGCGTTCGTGCGGGCTTTGGGACGACTCGGCGCCGCCGAACACATGGACATGCTCGTCAAGATCATGCGGGACGATCGAAACGTCCTCGGCGTCCGCCACGCCGTAGCGGTCGCCCTGGACGAACTTGGAACCGACGAGGCCCTGGAGGTCCTGAAACAGACCGAGGCGAACCACCCGTTCTACAGCATCCGCCTGGTAGCGCGCGAGGCGCTCTGGAAGAGAGGTATTCTCACGCTGCGCGAACATACTCCGACCGCCGCCAAAACGCCCCAAACCGCAATCGCCAATACCGGGAAGGACTATTCGATCGTCTTCATCAAGGGCGACAACAAAATGCCCAACTGCTTCCAGATAGACCCCTGGCGACAGACGTATTCGACGACCGACTCCGGACCGACCTACCGGATCGGCGACAATCTCCACATCCTCCGCCCGGACGGGACCGTAACGCAGCTTACTCACTTCACCGACGGATATGTCGCCGACTGCGAAGTGTCCTGGGACGCCAGGCGGATTATCTTCGCCAAGCGAGGCGGGAAGGACAATCCCTGGTGGCATATCTGGGAGATCGGCGTCGATGCCAAAGGCCTGCGACGGATCACAAAGGGGCCGTACCACGACGTCCAACCGGCCTACCTGCCAGACGGGCGGATCGTGTTTTCCTCAAGCCGCATCGGGCTCAGGGATGAATACCACGGCTACCCATCCACCGGATTGACTGTCATGAACGCCGACGGCAGCGACATGCACTTCATCGGTCTGAACCTCGGGCGAGACAACGAACCGTCGATGCTGCCCGACGGGCGGATCGTCTTTTCCCGCCTCGAACTGTTCTACTCACGCCTCAAAACCGAAATTACCGTTCACGCAATCAACCCCGACGGAACGCGTGACCTGACGCTCTACGGGCCCGAACGGCGCGCCTTCTGGCGCAACGTGACCCGCGTCAATAAAGAGGGTTGGTGGGGCGAAGTCGCGCCGCGCCACCGGGTATTGCGGATGACCCAGCCGCAGAGCTTCGACGACGGGCGCATCGTCTGCGCATCTACGGCGGGCCTGACTATCATCGGGCCGGGACGCTTCCGGGAAACGGTAATCCCGCGATTTAAAAATATGGCGGTGACCTCGCCGATACCGCTGGATGCCAATACGATCCTGTGCGCCGCGACCGTTCGCAATGCATCCAAACCGGAACTCGGTCTGTACAAGATGGACGTAAAGACCGGCGTGTTGACGGAAGTGTACAACGATCCCGACACCGCGGAATTCGAGCCCCGCCCCATCCGCCCGCGCCCCAGGCCCCGGATACTCGCCGAGGCGCGCCGCACGAACTCGTACACGTCTACGCTGTTCTGCAGTTCGGTGAAAATCTGCCAGGAAGCACGCACGCGAAATCGCGGCAGGCTGGTGCGAATCGTCGAAGGCCAGCCAATAACCGCCCGCCACGAGACTCACATCAACGGTAAGGGTCCTTCGTGGAAGAATCACGTTGGCACGCACGCGCGGGTGCTGGGCACGGTCCCTCTCGCCGCAGACGGTTCGTTCTCTCTGGAAGTGCCCGCCGACCGCCTCATTCACTGCCAGGTCCTCGATTCCGACCGGCGCGTGGTGGGCAACCAGTTGATATGGATGCACATCAGGCCCGGCGAGAGGCGATCCTGCGTCGGATGCCACGAACGCCCCGACGAAACCATGCTGCCGGCCCATCGCCCCCAGGCCCTGAGAATAGCACCGGTGAAATGCCTGCCCACAGGGGGAGAATTCTCCTACCGGGCCAAGTTCTGGAACAAGGGGACGCTCAGCGATGAAGGCGAAGAACGCACTCGAACAGTCCGGGCGGTAAGCCTCATCGGACGCCAATAACCATACACTCAGACCGGCCGCCCATGACACAGGAACGTAACATCGTCTTCGACGAACGCTTCTTCGAACTGTACGACAGCATGATCGGAGATGTCGAAATCCCCAATGTGTTGCGTGATGTCGCCGACGTGGTTTGCCGCGAACTCGGCGCGCAGCGGGCCTCGATATACCTGATAGATCCCGAGACCCGGGAACTCCAGGCCGCGGCGATGGTGGGCAATATCACCAGGACCATCCGCATCCCGATCTGCAAGACTTCCCTCGCCGGATTCTGCGCTGTGACGGGCAGGGCGTTTGTGGTCGAAGACGCTTATGGCGACCTGAGCGGCGTCGATCCGGAACTGCAATTCGATTCACGCTGGGACAGGCTCAACGGTTTTAGAACGAGAGACGTTATATGCGCCCCAGCCACGTTTAAGGGCCAGATCAGGGGAGTTGTCCAGGCCGTCAACTCCAAGGGCAAACCATTCAGCGCCGATGACCTGCCCGCACTGCATACCATATCGAGGTTGATTGGTTACGCGCTGTACCACGCTCGCCTGTACGATGACCTGGCCTCGATGAAACAACTGGAAAAGGAAAAAGCCAAGTTCATGCGAGTTATGGTTCACGAACTCAAATCGCCGGTGTCGGCGACGAAAATGATGACCTACGCGCTGGGTGAGGTGCATGACGAACCGGACAGGGTGGTGGAATTTACCGACAAGATCGCTGTCAGGATGGATCAGATGACCCAGATGATAGGCGACATGCTCGAACTGGCCCGAGTCAAGGCCGGCGACCCGCTGGGGAATATCTCCGTGCTCGACATTGGCGCCGAGACTTACACCACCTGCCAACCGTACCTCGAACAGGCCCAGGTCAAGGGGCTCGTGCTGGAAGTCAATCTGCCCGACGAAGAACTGCACGTCAGATTCGATTCGCAGGGATACTTGCTGGTCGTCTCCAATCTGCTTTCCAACGCTATCAAATACAGCAGCGAAGGTACGGTCAAACTTACACTCGCCAGCGAAGACGAGTGGGCGATTCTGGAAGTGGTGGACAATGGTATCGGAATCCCCGAAGCCGACATTCCCAAACTCTTCACCGAGTTCTTTCGCGCTTCTAACGCCAGAAAAAGCCGCATCCCCGGTACGGGTGTGGGCCTGGCGGGCGCCAAAGACATCGTAGAACGGTTCGGGGGCAAATTCGAACTGCAAAGCTGCGAGAACGCGGGCTCGACGTTCACCGTTCGCCTGCCTATTCACAGACAGTAACTCAGGCGGGCCTCTCGGCGCCTACATTCCCACTTTGAACTTCTTGTCGCCAACTCTCAGAATGACAGCCGACGGGGTAATGCTATCCACAACGGCGCCGGAAACCTTCTGCCCGACACGGTAGACACCCTCGTTGATGATCACCATGGAATTCGGACCGTTGAACATGATCCCGTTCACGTGGAACTTGGTCGGGTCGACACCGGCGGCGATGGCCGACAAAATCGGCTTGGGTTTCGCCTTGGCCTCGGCTTCGGCTTTGGCTTTTTGGGCTTTGGCTTTCGCCTCGGCCTCGAGTTTGGCTTTGGCCTCGGCCCTGGCCAGTGTTTCCGCGGCGGTATCACTCAGCGAGGTTGTATATCCGTGCAGCGAAGTTCCGGTGTCTAAGAACTGCTTCACGGCTGATTGGGCTATCTCGGCCCTCATGGCGTTTGCAGCTTCGGGAGTTAGGTCCTTGAAGGCTGGATTAACCCATTCCTTTGGCTCGACCGGTTTGGTCGGCGCCGAAGCATTTGAATCCGCTGTCGCCGCCTGCGGTCCGGGCCCGTCGCCGGGGCCCAGGTAACGATAACCGACAAACCCGCCGCCGATCACCAGCAGACACACCAGCGTAATCGAACCGAACAGGCGCTTGCGGGTCGGTTGACCGTAAGTGGCGCTTGGCATTTCCGTTGGGGATTCAGCTTCGGAAAGTTTGTCGAGTTTCGCGTTTTCAGCCCGTTTCAGAGCATCATTTATAAGACTCATCAGCCCGTCTCCTTCAATTCGGCGGCGGCGATTCTCACCAGCCTCTTGTCGATCAACTGTTTCTGGTAAACATATCCCGCAAGCAGGGCCTTGTCTCCTATGGCGTTTATCAGCCTCGGCGTTCCCTGCGAGTACTTGTAGATTTCCCTGACCGCATCGGGCTCGAACCGGACCGGCGACTTGCCCTCGCCCAGCCCAGCGACTCTGAGGCGGTGGTGTATGTAAGCGTCGGTGTCGCCCTGGCTCATCTTCCTGAGGTGGAATCGAACGGTGATCCGCTGGGCGAGTTGCCGCAGCGACGGTCTGGCCAGCGTCTTGCGGAGTTCGGGCTGCCCGACCAGGCATATCTGCAGCAGCTTCTGGCGCTCGGTCTCGAGATTGCTCAGGAGGCGGACCTGCTCGAGAGTTTTGACCGACATGTCCTGGGACTCGTCGATGATCACGACCGCGTCTTGTCCTTGTGAATTAATCTTCAGCAGAAACTCGTTGAGGACGCTCAGGTATCCCAGGCGGTCGAGGCGCTTGGTCTTGATACCGAATTCTTCGACGATCGCGCGGAGGATCTGGGTCTCCGTGAGCACGGGATTGAGTATCAGCGCAGTGTGGACTTTCTCGTCGAGTTCCCTCAGCAGGGCGCGGCAGAGCGTGGTCTTGCCCGTACCAACCTCGCCGGTGAGGCATATGAAACCCTTCCGCTGACGAATACCGTACAGCATGTGGTTCAACGCCTCGCGATGCTGCGGTGTCATGTAAAGAAAGCGAGGGTCAGGGGTTATATTGAACGGGTCTTCATTAAAACTGAAATATTCATTATACATCAGTGCCGACCTCTGTCTGGATTTCCGGTCTCCACACGTCGACCATCGGCAGCGGTATGCTGCTGTACTACAAATCGGTCAATTTACCCGGTCGACATCAGCGCAAAATTATTTATAAACTGATCTTCCGCGCATTATCGCATGCCTGGCGCTTACGCATCGCAATCCGCGGTAATTTGCGGTAGGCTCTTGGCGCCCATTGTAACTGATATGGTCCGTGCGGAAAGGAAAGGCAGATGCGGCACATTGTGGTTTTGCTTGCGATGACGACCGCCTGCGGGTGTGTGACAGGCGCTTCGATAGAACCGACTCGCGTGACGGTCAAAGGCTCGCCCCTGATGCCCGTGGTCGTCAGCAACGCGGCATCCGATCGTGTCAAAGCAGCCGCCGCGACGCTGGCGGAATATCTCGCCAGGATATCCTCGGCGAAGATCAAGATAACCGGCGGCGACGGTGCGACCGGGCTGGCGGTGGGACTGGCGGGCGACTTTCCCAAGCTCGGTCTGGCCGGGCAATTCGCCGTTGGCGGCGTTGACGATCGCGAGCACTATATTCTCAAGTCGCACGCGCGGGGCGTACATGTTATCGGAGCGACCGAAGCGGGGGTCGAGCACGCGGTGTGGGACCTCCTTTATCGCCTGGGGCACAGGCAGTTTTTCCCGGGGCGGACGTGGGAGGTCATCCCCAAGACACCTGACGTGAGCATCGCGGTGAATGCCGACGAAAGGCCCGACTACCGTGCCCGGCGGATATGGTACGGTTTTGGACTGTGGGACTACAACCGCAAACCTTACAAGCAATGGTGCCTGCGGAACCGGGCGGTGATGGGCTTCAACTTGCGCACGGGGCACGCTTACCAGGGTATCATCGGTGCAAACAAAAAGGCGTTCGGCGCCCACCCGGAGTTCTACGGCCTGCTCGACGGTAAGCGAACCTCGACGAAGGTCTGCATAGGTAATCCCAGGCTGCGGGCGCTGGTGGTCGCCCACGCGATTCGATACTTCGAAAAACACCCCGATGCCGACAGCATCTCGATGGACCCCAGCGACGGTGGTGGCTGGTGCCAGTGCGACCGCTGCGCAGCCCTGGGCAGTGTCAGCGACCGCGCGCTGACATTGGCCAACGCGGTCGCCGAGGCCGTCAACCGCCGCTTCAAGGACAAGTACGTCGGTATGTACGCCTACAATCAACATTCCCCACCGCCGAGCATCCGCGTCCATCCGAACGTCGTGATCAGCATCGCCACGGGCTTCATCCGGGGCGGATACACTGTCGACGAACTGATCGAAGGCTGGTCTGCAAAGGGCGCAACTATCGGCGTGAGAGAGTATTACAGCGTCAATATGTGGTCCCGCAACCTGCCCGGAGCCGCGAGAGGGACCAATCTGGAGTACCTTAAGCGAACCATCCCGCATTTCCACGCCAGGGGCGCCCGCTTCATGTCGGCGGAATCCGGCGACTGCTGGGGACCGTGCGGGCTGGGCTACTATCTGGCCGCGAGAATGCTATGGGACACCCGCGAAGCAAAACGCATCGACGCCCTCGTAGACGACTTCCTTACTCGCGCATTCGGTCCGGCCAGGGCGCCCATGGGCGAGTTCTATCGCCTCATCGACGGCGCAAATCGCCCCCTGCTATGCGACGACCTGCTCGCCCGCATGTACCGCCTGCTCGACAAAGCGAAGAAGCTTGCCAATACCCCCGATATCCACGCACGCGTCAACGATCTGATCCTGTACACGCATTACGTCGAGTTGTTCAGGGACTATCGCACCGCCAAGGGCGCCGCCCGACAAGCCGCCTTCGAACGTCTCATCCGACACTCCTACCGCATACGAGGCACAATGATGGTCCACTCAAAGGCCATCTACCGCGACCTGGTCCGCCGCGATAAACAGGTTACCATCCCCGCCGGAGCCGAATGGGGCGTCGCTGAAGCCGGGAACCCCTGGAAGAGCAGCAAACCGTTCAGCGAGAGCGAACTTAAGGGCATCGTCGCCGCAGGCATCGCGAAATACCGGGTTGCGCAGATCAAGGGCGCAGAGTTCGGTATTGACCTGGTTCCCGCAACGCCGCTGAGGCTACCGAAAGTTGAACCCGGCAGCGCGGGCAGTCACGGACGAGGCGTGCAGACCTTTTACACGTGGGTTGACAAACCGTCGACCGCCATCTCGCTGAAAGTAACCGGCGGACTGATCGCTCACTATCGCGACCGAGGCGACGCCAAGGTCGAACTGTGGCGCGGCGAAAGACACGTCGCCAGTGGCAAGACGAAGCCCGATGGCGTCGAGCGGACCATAATCTTACGCCCCAAACATACCGGGCTGCACAAGATCACCGTATCGGACGGAAACGACGCGACGCGAGTTCGCTGGGACGCGGGGACGCCCATGACAATCCTGTCCAGCCGCCGCGTACCGGCGAGCCTAGCCACGCGATGGTCGCTGTACTTCTACGTCCCCGAGGGCACGAAGACCGTTGGCCTGTTCGCCGATGGCGGCGGGACGCTCCGCGATGGAACGGACGCCACGGTGTTCAAGTTCGACGGCCGGAAACCGGGCTTCCACAACATCCCCGTACCAGAAGGCAAGTCTGGAAACCTCTGGAAATTCCATCAGTGTACGGGAAAGCGCATCCTGCTAAACGTGCCCCCTTTCCTGGCGCGCAGCGAGAGCGAACTGCTCCTGCCGAAAAAAGTCGTCGACCGCGATTCACAATGAGCCCGCCGGCTCCTTGTCAATCGCCGTGAGACTTGACGCCGAGACCGAGCTGGTAGGCAATTATTTGCCGAACGGGACTATCGAAGATATCTGTGCGTCGTTGACCCGACAACCGTGTGTGTCAAACGCATCTGTTTGTAACGGCGCGCGACGAACAAGTTCGCCCGCTAAACGTGGAACGACGACCGGATGAACGTGGAACGACGATCACATATCATTACGCATTGATGGGCAAAACAAAGCTCCAATGCTGTGGTGGTTTGCCTTCCTTGACAGGGTTCTGTCGCACGTAACCCACTGCCCGAGCGATGCCCTCGCGATCGTCAAGAAAGACGTGCCACGCCCTTCTGCCCCACGGCGATGGCAGCACTTCCTTGCTGGACGGGCAGTTGGCCAGTGGATGCAGACCGTCTGCATTGAGTCGCTGTGTTGCACGGGCCTTGAGGTGTCCGATGATGCGCTCAATGGATCGATCAGCGCGGAGAATGACCGTATGTACGTGCTCCGGGAGGATTGCACACGCCAGGATCTTATATCCGGATTCACTGACCGCCCTGGCGAATCCCCTGCCGATTGAGCGTGCCTGTAATCCCGTGAATCTGACCGGTTCATACCGCAGGGCCTGCTTGGCCTTCCTTCGGACCTCACGGTCATGTTCATCTCGGGCCAGTGACCGGCGCGTTGTCACCTTGGTGGCCTTTCCGAACCGGAGGAGTTCCCAGCGGCGAACGAAATCCGACCATGATCCGCGCGGGTCGTTGGGCAACCAGAAACCATACGCGCTGAGAATCGAATGGTACGCGATAATCATCCGATCAACTCCGAATGCGCAACCGTTTAGCGGACGAACTTGTTCGTCGCGCGCCGTTACGAACAGACATATTCCACAGGCGCCGTGTTCGCGCCAACGCTGTTGTTACATCAACGTCGCGCGCGGTTCAAGAACCGCCGCTAAACGTAGTATAACGACCTCACATATACGCGCCGGCGATCTGCTGGCGCAACCAGTCGATGCTGGCGGCGAGGTTCTCGTCCGTACCGAGACATTCCACGGAAATAACCCCGTCCCAGTCGGCCTCTTTCAGCAGGCGGATGCAGGCGCTGATGTTCTCGGCGTTGACGCCGCGGCCGATGGGCGACTCGCTCATGGCGATGCCCGTCTCCTCGCCCCGCAACGCCGCGGCCAGCGATTCGCTGACGTCCTTGATGTGCATGTAACGCAGCTTGCCCAGGAACCGCTGGACGAACTCAGCGGGGTTCCCCCCGGCGATAAACGTGTTGCCCGTGTCCAGGTTCAGGCCCAGCCGCGGCGTGTCGAAGAAATTCAGCATCTGCTCCAGTATCTCCGGATCGTTGGTGTACGGTCCGTGAGTCTCGATGTTGACAGTCACCTCGTAGTCCTCGGCCCAGTCGAGAATCTGGCGCAGGGACTCCCTGGTGATCGCCAGCACCTGCTCGTCGGTGAAGCCCTCGGGCCTGGCCTGCCCGTCGGTGGTGACGACAAACGGGCACCCGATAGCCGCGGCGAACTGGATGGCTCGCTGCATGTACCGCACGCCGAAGGTCGCCCCCATCGGCCCGGTGATGGGATACGCCGCGTCGATCTGCGAGACCTTCAGGCCGTTGTCATCAAGGTAGCGCCGCAGGCGAATCGGATTGGCGTTCAGCGAGACCGCGGGGCTGTAGCCCAGGCCCTCGATAAAATCCTGCCCGTCCACCACGCCGAACTCGATGTACTCCAGGCCAAATTTCTTCGCGGCCGCCACCGCCTGGGCCAACGACCCGCTCAGCGTCCGCCAGTTGTCCGTGTGCATGCTCAGTTCGATCATGGGATATCTCCTCGTTTTCAAAAGAACAGAATATCAAACTCACAGTTTCCGGTCGAGCTTGCGGTACTGGATCGCTTCGGCCAGGTGGTGTGCGGCGATGTTTTCTCGCGTTTCCAGGTCGGCGATCGTCCGGGCGATGCGGAGGACCTTGTCGTGGGCGCGGGCGGATAAGCCAAGTTCGCTCATCGCCTGCTTCAGCAGCGACTCGCCCGAAGAATCGAGCTTGCAGAACTTGCGGACCTGCTGGGAAGTCATCGACGCGTTGGTCGTCGTGCTGCTCTTGGCGCCGGTGAAACGCTCCTGCTGAACCGTTCGGGCGGCGATCACTTGCGATCGCATGTCCTGGGAGCTCAGGCCCTCGGCCTGTCCGCGTAGCTGTCGCCATGGCACGGGTGGAACTTCAACGTGAATGTCTATCCGGTCGATCAGCGGTCCGGAGAGACGCCCCATGTAGCGATCGCGTGCATTGGGCGTGCATTTGCAGGTCCGTTTGGGATCGGTGAAGTATCCGCAGGGGCAGGGGTTCATCGCCGCGACCATCATGATCGACGCCGGGAAACGCATGGTGCTGTGGACGCGCGGGATCGTAACGCATCCGTCTTCGAGCGGCTGGCGGATCATCTCCAGCGTTGCGCGGGCGAATTCGGGGAACTCATCGAGGAACAGCACTCCATGGTGCGCCAGGGACACCTCTCCCGGCTGGGGGATCGCCCCGCCGCCAATCAGCGCCGCGGCGCTGGCGGAATGATGCGGAGTGCGAACGGGCCTGAGGGCCATCAAACTCTGGCCCGGCTCGAGCAGACCGCGGGCGGAAAATATACGCGTAGTCTCCAGCGACTCGGGAAGCGTGAGCGGAGGCAGAACAGTCGGAAGGCGTTTGGCAAGCATAGTCTTGCCCGATCCCGGCGGGCCGATCATCAATATATTATGATGCCCGCCGGCGGCAACGGTAAGCGCGCGCTTGGCCGACTCCTGCCCGCGCACGTCGGCGAAATCGATGTCGTATTGACTCGCTACTTTGAAGACCTTGTCCAGGTCAACATTGTACGGTTCGAGCGGGAGTGCGTCCGTGAGGAAACCGACCGCTTCGGTCAGGAAGCCTACCGGTATGACGTCCAGCGATTCCACCACAGCCGCCTCCGCCGCATTGGCGGCCGGTACGATCACGCCGAACTTGTTTTCCCTTGCCGCCAGCATCGCAGTCGCCAACACGCCCTTGACCGGGCGGACCCGCCCGTCGAGCGCCAATTCGCCGACCATGATGTACTGACCGGCCTTCTCGCCGGAGAACTGCCCGCCGGCCAGCATGCACGCCAGGGCGATCGGAAGATCGAGAGCGGCTGAGTCCTTCTTCACGTCCGCCGGCGCCAGATTGATCGTGACCTTCTGACCGGGCCAGCGATACCCCGAATTCCGCAGCGCCGCCTGGATGCGCGATATCGACTCCTTAACCGCAGTATCAGCCATGCCAACGAGCTTCGTGATCGGTTCATTGGCATCGACCACGTCGGCTTCGACTTCGCAGTTAACCGCGTCGATACCCGAAAGAATACTGCTATGCACCCGAGAGATCATGAAAGCTCCTGAAAAAACCCGACAAGAACCACCCCGCCCCGCGGACGGGATAAAGAGATGCTAACCACACGTCCACATTAAGGCAAGCACCAACGCACGATTGAGCATGTTTCCACCATTCCGGCCTCATCGGTGGTCCAATTAGAGACCGATAGCCCGCTGTTCAAACCCGGGATTCAGCTTGCTCAACGCACTGGATCGGATACAATCGCTGCAAATGCCCGGCGACGGTCGCGGGGAGAGAATCTACCTGTTTGGCGATATGCAGGTTCGGAAAATCCTGGTTGTTGTAAAGGCGCCGCCATGAGAATCAGTAATCATAAACTCCCCGCCATCACCTCGCTGGTGCTGATCTTGTTCCTGGTCGCACCCGGTTCGCTCTTTGGTGCCCGCGGAAAGATGGCGATGCCCGACTTCACCAAAGGCGACGCGATCCCCGAGGGCGCGAACCACGACTGGACGCTCGGCGCCACCGGCGCGCGCGGGTGGATGTTCAGCAACAGGTTGGCAACAACTGACGCGCGCCAGGTCCGCATCACGAAGGTGGATGAGAACTCACCGGCCGACGGAATTCTCGCGATCGGCGACGTGATCCTGGGAGTTGGCGGCAAGCGGTTCTCCCACGACCCGCGCACGGAGATGGGCAGGGCGCTGACCGAGGCCGAAAAGGTCAGCGGCCGCGGCGCCTTGTCGCTGATCCGCTGGCGAGGCGGCAAGATCGAGACGGTTGTCGTGAAACTGACCGTCCTCGGCGAGTATAGCGCCACCGCCCCGTATGATTGCCCGAAGTCGAAACTCATTTTCGAGCGGGGCTGCAAGGCGCTGGCCAAACGAATCGCGGGTCCGTCCTACAGGCAAAACCCGATCACTCGCTGCCTCAATGCCCTGGCGCTGCTGGCCGGCGGTAACTCCAAATACCTTCCGCTGGTGAAGAAAGAGGCCAAATGGGCGTCCGGTTTCTCGGCTGGGGGCATGCAAACCTGGTATTACGGATACGTTATCATGCTGCTCTCGGAGTACGTGATGGAAACCGGCGACAAGTCCGTCATGCCCGATCTGCGGCGTCTGGCGCTCGAAGCTGCGAATGGACAGAGCGTGGTGGGCTCCTGGGGCCACCGCTTCGCGAATCCCGACGGGCGGCTCGGCGGATATGGGATGATGAACGCCCCGGGCGTACCGCTCACCATCTCGCTGATCCTGGCGCGCCAAGCGGGAGTCAAGGATCCCGCCGTGGCCCGCGCCATCGAGCGCAGCGCCCGCCTCCTGCGATTCTACATCGGCAAAGGCAGCGTTCCCTATGGCGACCATCGCCCCTGGATCCAGACGCACGGGGACAACGGCAAGAATGAAATGGCCGCTGTGCTGTTCAACCTGCTGAGCGAAGCCGGAGCCGCGGAATACTTCTCGCGAATGAGCGTCGCCTCCCATGGCCCGGAGCGCGACTGCGGGCACACCGGTAACTTTTTCAACATCCTCTGGTCGCTGCCCGGCGTGGCGCTGTCGGGACCGAACGCCACCGGGGCGTGGATGAAGGAGTTCGGCGCCTGGTATTTCGATCTCGCTCGACGTTGGGATGGGACCTTCGTCCACCAGGGGCCTCCGGCAATGAGGAATGACAAGTACGGCAACTGGGACTGCACGGGCGGTTATCTTCTGGCCTACGCCACGGGGCTCAAGAAAATCCACCTGACGGGCAAACGTAAGAGTTCCGTCCCGCAACTCGACGCCTCCGCCGCGCAAAGCCTCATCAATGACGGCCGCGGTTGGAGCAACAAGGACCGCAACAGCGCGTATGACAAGCTGAGTATCGAGCAACTCCTCGCCCGCCTGGGCAGTTGGTCGCCCGTCGTCCGCGAGCGGGCCTCGATGACGCTGGGACGCCGCAAGGATGACGTTACCGCCCGATTGATCCGTTTGCTCGATGCCTCGAACCTCTATACTCGGCTCGGCGCCTGCCAGGCCCTCAAGATGCAGCGCGGACGCGGTGCGGCGGCGGTGTCGGCATTACTCAAGACCCTCGATACCGACGACCTCTGGCTGCGGATTCTGGCGGCTGAGGCGCTTGCGGGGATTGGGGATCCGGCGAGAGTCGCCATTCCCGCGATGCTCACAAGGCTCACAAAGAGCGATCCCAAAAACGATCCGCGTAATATGGAACAGCGGTTCTTCTCCTTCGCCCTGTTTAACGGGCGAGGCGGTCTGATCAGCAAATCGCTCAAAGGAGTCGACCGTGAGCTGCTCCTCAAGGCCGTTCGCGCCGGTCTGCTGAACCAGGACGGACGGGCGCGAGGCGCCTACGGGAGTGTTTACCGCAACCTCAGCTTCGAGGAGATCAAACCCCTCCTGCCCGCCATCCATAAGGCGATCGTCGAGCCCGCTCCGAGTGGGATCATGTTCGCCAGCGGAATCCGCCTGAGCGGTATCGCACTACTGGCCAAATACCGGATCAAGGAAGGCATGCCGCTTTGCATCCGGATCATGGAGATCGACAAGTGGGGCAAGAAACACCGAATCACACAATGCCTGAAAACGCTGAAAACTTACGGACCAGCGGCCCGGGCGGTCTTGCCTCAACTCCGACAGCTCGAGAAGGATCTCAGCGCCCACAGAGAGGCCCGGATGCTTAAGGGCGCGATCGAACAAGCCCGGGCGCTCATCAAGGACATCGAGAACGCTACCGGAACGGTTAAACTGCGAAGCATCAACGATAATTGATACGCGGTCCTGGGTGATGGGAGTAAGGAAAGGGACTTTTCTTTTGCAGTACGATGCACTCATGGACGCCAGGTGCCAGAAGCTGCTCAAGGGCTTGTCGCGCGATACGTTCGAGATCGGGGCCTGGTGGGAGATTCCGCAACCGCTGCTGGAAAACAGCGGATACAAGTGGCGCGGGCGGTATCCGTGGGACTGGCACGCCGATGTTGGTTTTGCGACCGGTTACTCGCCCAAAGAACGCGTCAAGCTGGATGACCTTACCGCCACCGTCACTTCAACGCTTCCATTGTACGTCGGCGCCATTCGAGTGCGGTTTCGGCGCGGGCCCGGTCGATGGGGTTCAGATCATCCGTGATGACGATACCTTCCCGCCCATCGGTGCGTACGGTTCGCCGGGCCAGTTCGTAGCTCAACCGGTCGGCCCCGCCGGCGAGATCGCCGTCGCCCCGCATACCGGGATGATAGCCCGGACAATGCAATCGCCCAATCGGAATTCCCGATAATCTTGTCCGGATCGACGTTGTACGGCTCGAGCGGGAATGCGCCACAGCGATTAGCCTGTTTTCGACCTCCGGTCTCACCCTTGGCGCGATTCAAAACCCATGGACCGCGGCCCGAATGACAGATTCCGTTTGCCCAACGCACGGTATCGGATACAATCATTGCAAATGCCCGGCGACGGCCGCGAGGAGAGACGTTATCCATGAAGTGTCGGATTGGCGCCCGGATGGTCTGTTGACGTCCGCGGTGTCGGATGGGTATGTTTAGCGTTTTCGCCAACAACATGGGGACAATCAGTCAGGAGTTTCCGGGATGCTGAAAGACAGGCAGCAGAGTCGCGTGATGGCCGCCGCGATAGCGTTGACGTTCCTGATTGGCGGGGCCGGGATCGGAGCCTGGGGTGTGCATGTGTGGTGGCAGGAGCGTGTGGGCGACCCAAACTGGCAAGTCGACCACAAGCCCGCGGGCGGCGGGGACGAGACGCCTTCCGACCAGCCGGCGGCGCCGGTTCGCGTGGGCACGGCGCGTCGGGAGTCCGTGCGGCCCGAGAAACCACTGGTCGGACGATTGCAGGAGGTCCATCGGACCACGATCGGAAGCGAGGTAGAGGGGAAGGTCCTCGCGATAGACGTGGAGGAGGGCTCGCCCGTCGATGCGGGCAAGACCGTGCTGGCGAGTATTGACAAGACGTGGTTGCGACTGGCCAGGTTGAAGCAAGAGGCGCGTATCGAGGTGATCGACGTCCAGTTGCGCAAGGAGAAGGCCGACCGCGATCGACTGAAGGATTTGCGTCAGCGGAAGGTGGCTACCGAGCGCGAGTACAGCGACCAGTTGGCGGCGTACGAGCAGAAAGTCGCCGAGTTGAAGGAGGCCCAGGTGGTGTTGGAAAACCTGTCCGAGCAGTGGAAGCGCCTGGACATCACCTCGCCGTTTTCCGGATGGGTGATCCGCCGGCACGTGGAAGCGGGCCAATGGCTCAAACCGGGCTCGCCCGTGGTCGACATCGTCAGCCGGGGGCGGATATACGCCGAGATGAACGTGCCGGAATCGCTGGTCACCGGGCTGGAGCGAGGCATGCCGATTAACGTAACGGTCAACGCGTTGGGGCGGACGTTTCCGGGCAAGATTGCGGCCATCACGCCGTACGGCGCGACCGCATCGCGGACGTACCCGGTGCGGGTGGAATTGTCCGACCAGAACGGGCTGCTTATGGTCGGGATGAGCACGACCGCCGTCTTCCCCGCCGGACGGTCGCAGGAACGAATCACCGTCTCGCGCGACGCGGTGCTGATCAAACCGGACGGCGCGACGGTGTGGGTGGCGCACAAGGGCGATCCGATGACGGTCTCGCCCGTGCCGGTGGCGGTGGTCACACGCGCCGGCGACCGGTACGCGGTCGAACCCCTGAACGGAGCCGGTCGAAACCTGCTGAAACACGGTGCCAAGGTCGTCCTGGAGGGGGCCGAGCGCCTGAGGCCCGGGCAGGCGATCCGCAAAATGGACCCCAATCTCGCCGACGCCAAGTGGCTCGGCGAGTCTACCGCCACACGCCCCGCCGACCCGGCCACGCATCCGACCACTGCTCCAACCGGAGCCTCGCGGTAACGCCGGGGCGGAGCACACCATGAACATCATCAGTTTTGCCATAGAGAACCCCGTCAAGGTCACCGTGGGCGTGATCCTCGTGCTGCTGTTCGGCGTGCTGGCGGTGACGGCGATTCCCGTGCAGATGACCCCCGACGTCGACCGCCCCCTGGTTCGCGTGACGACCGTCTGGCCCGGGCGAAGCCCCGAAGAGATCGAGCGGTCCATCCTCCAGGAGCAGGAGGAGCAGCTCAAGACGATCCCCGGTCTGTCGAAGATGACCTCGACCGGCGAGGTTGGCGTGGCGCGGATCGAGATGGAATTCAACATCAACGTGTCGATGGACCGCGCGCTTCAGGAGGTTTCCAACAAGCTCGACGAAGTGCCCGACTACCCCGACAACGTGGAGCGCCCGGTCATCAAGGCATCCAGCAGCGCCGAGGAGAGCGTCATCGGCGTGTGGTTCGTCCAGTCGGAATACCCGACGTACGACGTGGCGGAGTTCTACGACTACTTCGACCGCTACATCAAGCCGTACCTCGAACGGATTCCCGGCGTCTCGGAAGTGGACCTCAAGGGAGGGCGGGAACACGAGGTTCATATCCAGGTCGACCCCTACGCGGTCGCCCGGCGGGGTCTTACGTGGGAGAACATCCGCACGGCGCTGCGGTTGGAAAACATCAACGAATCCGCCGGCGACCTGGCCGACGGCCGCCTCGACGTGCGGTATCGGGTGATCGGGCAGTACGACGCGCTGGACCGCATCCGCAAGACCGTCATCCTCTACGACAACGGTGCGCCCGTCCGCATCGAGGACGTCGCCCGCGTGACGCTCAAGCTCGAGAAGAACACTCACTTCGACCGGTCCAAGGGCACCAAGACCATGGGCCTGCTGGTGCGCCGCGAAACCGGCGCCAACGTTGTGAAGCTGATGCGGGAGTTCCGCAAGCGAATTGATGAGATCAACGAACCCGACGGACTCTGCGCGAAGTTCAAGTTCGACCGCTATAAAATCCGCATGCACCCGATCTACGACGAGACCGAATACATCAACGACGCGATCAGCCTGGTCACGGACAATCTGCTGATCGGAGGGGCTCTGGCGGCAATGATGCTGCTGCTGTTCCTGCGGAGCATTCGCCCCACGATGATCGTCGCGCTGGCGATCCCGATCTCGGTGGTCGGGACTTTCGTGGTAATGCACCTGGCCGGACGGAACCTTAATGTGGTCTCGCTGGCGGGATTGAGCTTCGCCGTCGGCATGGTTGTCGACAACGCCATTGTCGTGCTGGAGAACATCGACCGGCACCTGCACATGGGCGAGGATCCGTTGACCGCCGCCTACCGAGGCACGAAGGAAGTCTGGGGCGCGATTCTTTCCTCGACACTGACCACAATCGCGGTGTTCGCGCCCGTGCTGACCGTGCGCGAGGAAGCGGGGCAGCTTTTCCATGACATCGCACTGGCGGTCTGTGCGGCAGTAGGGTTCTCACTGATCGTCTCGATTACCGTCATCCCCACCGCGGCGGCGGCATGGCTGAAGCCCAAGGCCCGCAAGCACGGCGCGCTATGGGCTGCCCTGCACGGTCTGTTTGGTCTGGCGACGGGGGCGGGATGGTTGGGACGGAAGTACTCCCGGCTGATTCACATGCTTACCTTTCGCAGCATCTCGGGCGTATGGGTGCGGGTGGTAATAATCTCGCTGGTCACCGCGGTAAGTGTGATCGGAGCGGCATGGATGGTGCCCCCCGCCAGCTACCTGCCCAACGGAAACCGGAATTTCGTCCTGGGAATGATGTTCACCCCGCCGAGCTACTCCTACGAGCAGAACGTCCTGATGGGCAACCGCATCGAACAGCAGCTCAAGCCTTACTGGGAGGCGAAGAACTCCGCCGAAGCCACCGCCATCAAGCCGGTGTTCGACACGAAGGGGCAGCTCGTGGAGCGGGTGTCGGCGATCGATGAAATGATCGTAATCGTCTCGCGAGGGCGCGTCTTCATGATCGCCCGCAGCCAGGACGCCCGGCATCCGCGGGAACTGATCCCCGTGTTCCAGAATATGATGCGCGAGCACCCGGGCTGCTACGGGTTCGCGATGCAACCGTCAATCTTCGGACGGTTCGCCGGGGGCGACTCGGTCGACGTCGAACTGGTCGGAAACGACATGGACAACCTCCGCGCCAGCGCAGAGGCGCTGCAGCAGCGCCTGTTCGGGCAATTCAGCCCGTTCTCGATCCGCACGGACCCGCAGAGCTTCGAACTGTCCGGTCCGGAGAGGCAGATCGTAATCGACCAGATCCGCGCCAAGGAACTGGGGCTGAACGTGCAGACGCTCGCTGTCGGGGTGCGGGCGCTGATCGACGGCTCGGTCGTCGGCGATTTCAATTTCGAGGGCGACACGATCGACATCGTGCTGATCCGCGACCCGAATATCCGCCTGACGCCCGAGGACCTCGCCAACGTGCCCCTTGCCGTCACGCAGAAAGACGGCGGTACGATGCACCTGCCTCTGACCGACCTGGTGGATATCCGCCGTGCCGACGCTTCAAAGTCGATCAAGCGGGTCGAGCAGCAGCGGGCCATCACGTTCACCGTCAACCCGCCGCCGGCGATGGCGCTGGAGGAGTGTCGCATAGAGATTGAACAACTGGTCGACCAGGCCCGCCTGGCCGGCGAGATCACCGCCGACGTATCCGTCCGCTTCGCGGGCAACGCCGACCGCCTGAGCCAGACCCAACAGGCGCTACTGGGAAACTGGACCGGGTGGACTGCCGAATCGATAATGAGCGTGGGGTTCAGCCGCTTCTTCCTGGCGCTGCTTATAACCTTCCTTCTGATGGCCGCCCTGTTCGAAAGCTTCGTCTACCCGCTGGTGATCATGTTCTCGGTGCCGATGGCGATGGTTGGCGGGTTCATGGGCCTGGCGATGGTGCGGGCGGCGCACCCCGAACAACAGTTGGACACGCTGACCATGCTGGGCTTCATTATCCTGATCGGGATCGTGGTCAATAATGCGATCCTGCTGGTCCACCAGGCGCTGAACTTCATGCGCGGCGTGGGCGAGGCCGAGGGCTCCGTCCGCGAACCGCTCGAGCCGAGACAAGCCATCGCCGAGTCCGTCCGCACGCGAATCCGCCCGATCCTGATGACCACCGCCACCAGCGTCTGCGGAATGCTGCCCCTGGTCGTGGCGCCGGGGTCCGGCAGCGAGATCTACCGCGGTCTCGGCGGCGTGGTGGTCGGGGGGCTGAGCATCTCGACCGTCTTCACGCTGCTGGTCGTGCCCCTGATGCTCAGCCTCGTCATCGACATCCGCACCGGTCTGGCCCGACTCTTCGGACGAAGTTTCAGCGAACACACCACCCGCGTCGATACGAGCACGTAGCCAGGCAGACGGTGTAATGGACCAGCGAGTTTTACCCCCGCACATTTTCCGAACAAACATGAGTTCTTGACCGCATCTTGCTGAGATCGGTCCGCCAAACCAATCGCGCGGGGTCGATCTTCCCGAATATTCCGGTGCGCCACTTTCCACCACTGCTAAAGGACGGTTATTAAGTATCCGAAACATCAACTAGACCTTAACCAAGCGTAGATATAGAGATTTTCCGGCCTGCGTTTGAAAAAACACTCGAAAACCCCCGCGTTTTCCGGTCTATTAGTGGTTGACAAAAATCCATTAACCCGGAAGCACGGAGGCTTTTCGAGTGAACCGCAT
>JADHXQ010000093.1 GCA_016782885.1 Phycisphaerae bacterium
TTGACCAGACCGGTCGGCTCAAGGTTGCCGTCACTGCAACATGGACAGGTGGCGGGATGAAGTTCTTCGATACGATCAATCTGGTCGGGGCGAAACGGCGGACGGGTGACCCCTTTGTGTCCGGGCTGTCCGCCCTGGCGGCGAGGGGCGCCAGTGCTGTCGCCCTTGGGCGGCTTGACGATGTCCGAGGATGGCGGCTTGGAGGAATTCGATGAGTTCTTGGAAAGCCTCGCCACCTGTTCGGCCAGCGTGGCCACTTGCCGACGAAACTCGGCGTTTTGTTCGGTGAGTTTGGCGACTTGCTGGCGAAGTTCGGCGTTTTGTTCGGTGAGCGTGGCGACTTGCTGGCGAAGTTCAGCGTTTTCGTTTTCGGATTCTGCGATCCGTCGCAGACAAGATTGTTCCTTGGTCGGTTCCACCGGCCGCTCCATGTTTGGCTGCTGGTATCATTATCGGACGCACGCAGCTATCCTGAACCTGAAAACATTCGGAAAATATATTGAGGAACCGGGGCAATCGGGGTCAGCCCTTAAATTATCAATTTTCATATTTGGCCGCTTCCGGGGATGTTTCTATTTCCGCTTGGATCGACTGTTCAATTGCGGCTAGTTGTTTGCGAACTTTCCCTTTTGAGGCCACCGCTGCGGTTAATGCTTTCAGTTGCATGCTTACCGCCGCACCAGTCGAAAGCCCCAGGCATTCACCGGCCTGTCGCTGGGTCAGGCCGGAGTATCTGCAAAGCATCTTCGCGACAATCGGACGCAGCAGAGAACCCTTACGCTGCCGGCTCACTTCCTCGCGTTCGGCGCCTAGCTGCCCGCACACGATCTCAATCACACGCTCCGCCGCCAGCCTCCGGAGGCGCCTCCGAAGCGTAACGTCCTCACTTCGACGACGCCCTCCCGACAACTTATCGTGCATCCCACGCACCCAATGCACGAATTTCTCCGACCCGATCGCCAGCGGACTCACCGCCAAAATACGCTGAAGGTCACGATCGCTCTCGGCGATCCCGCTCTCGACGAACTTGCGGTACGCGGCCGGGCGCTTGGCCTTCGTCGGCGCCTTGGTCATCGCGAGCATCGGTGCGTAATCGACGAATTCGAGCGGCGCCGCCCGGCCGATGTAGCCGCGGTAACTGCTCCAGCAGTAGCGCCGCAACATGTCGATCCGCTCGCGCAGTGGGAGTTTTTTCGCCGCTCGCGTGAAGACGGGGTTCAGGTGGACGTAGCGGGAGAGGCGGAGGATGTAGCCGTCGCCTCGGACGACGCGTGCGCCGTAGCGGCCTTGGAAAAGGTGCCCGCTGCGTGAGTGGCGGAGGTTGAAGTAGACGCTGTATGCCGTCTGGAGGCGGTGCATGAATCCGCTGAGATTGCCCGCCGGCGTTTCGAGCATCAGGTGCACGTGGTTGCTCATCAGGCAGAACATGTAAAGGCGAATCTCGTGTGCCTCGACGCAGTCGGCCAGGCGGTCGCAGAAGCGTTGGCGGTCGCGGTCATCGCGAAAGATGTTCCGCCGATCGTTTCCGCGAATCGTAACGTGATAGATAGCGCCTTCATATTGAACTCGCAGCGGTCTGGCCATAACGGCAGACTACAGAACTACGATTCGCCCGTCAACATACAAGTCCAAAATTGATAATTTAAGGGCTGACCCCGGCTGACCAACCCCGGCTGACCATCCCGGCTGACCAACCCCGGCTGACCATGTTGTTCAGGCGACAGGCGCCTGCGCCGCCGGCGGGCGGTCAGGCCCAGCCCGCTCAAGACAAACAGAACCAAGGTGGCGGGCTCGGGGATCGTGAATCCCTTGATGGAGAAATTGGCCGAGCCGGTCACTTCCCGTCCGAGGTCCGAGTTGTACAGGTACAAGTCGTACAGGTCCTGCCAGGCGACGCCGTCGAAGTAATAGCTCTCGCCTGCCGCGGCGTCGGAGACGACGCTTCCGTCGGTCACGGCCGGAGCGCCCAACAGGACCGGGACCTCGGACGTGCAATCGTACGCCAGACCGCCGGCGGACAGTTCCAGATAGATGTAGAAATCGTCGCCATCGCTCAGCGGCACCAGCGAATCGAGATCGACCGTGTGGTATCCGGTGACGGCGATCGTTCCGGTCTTGCTTCCCAATTCTTCCGACAGGGCGTCTCCCGAGAAGGTGTCGTAGATCTTGACGGTATAGGTGACGTTGTCCGTCGTCGTATAGAAACTCACCGCCGCCAGCGGATCGTCCCCGTCGGCGGTGAAAGCGTTGAACGCCCTGTCACGGTTGGCCAACGTGTCGCGCCAACCGTGGTAGTCGTGGTAGTAGACCTGGGAGTAATGGTTCTGCTCGACATTCCGGAAGGAGATGGCGCCCATCTCGGGATGTTGTCCCGCGTGTTTGTCGTAGTAGGATATCCAGAAGTACCCGTCGCCGTTCCAAAGACTGCCCCAACTGTTTTTGCAAAGCCACGCGCCATTTTCCGTGGCCTGGGTTGGTTGGTTGTCGTCCCATCCGACGATGGCGATCGCATGGTTGGGATCCCGCACGTCCGTGGGCGGCTGGTAGTGTGTGCCTGCGCTGTAGAACCCGATACTAGAGTACATACAGGTCCCGATGGCGCCTTCGTTCATGATCGCGTCCTTGATGGTATTGATATTGCTCAGGTCGGCGCCGGCCGTATACCATTCGACATCACGGACATAGTAATAGTGATAGCTGGGGTCGTTTCTGGCCGGCGCGGAATTGTACGACTGTCCGTCAATGTCACGGACCGCTCCCTCGCCGCGGGAGAGGTAGGCCGTGGCGATGCGATAGTCGCCGCCATAATGGACATCAAGCCCATTGTTGATCTGTGCCGCGGGCGTCGTATCGTCGTTGTTATGATCGTTGAAACCGTTCCACCAATCGAGATGGTACTCCGCCAGATTCGGCTCACCTGTCTCTCCGGCAGCGGTCCAATTACCGGTCGTCAACAGATTGCTTTCGATAGCGGCCATCGTCCCGTGAGTCCAGCAAGTGCCGCCGCTTTGGGTCTTTACCGTGGTGCTGCGATTATGGTCCCTCAGATCGTAGAATGTCGGCGGCACGCCCAGCGCCGTGCTGGCGGCAAGTAGGGACACGGCAATACTTAAAAGCCCGACAGGAATCGTTCTGGTCCTCACAGTGAACCTCCTTAAGTAAGCATTGAGCGAGCCGGCAACAAGAGCACTTTGAGCTTGAACAAGAGCAACTTGTACGTCATCATCGGAGCCGCCGGCGCGACCGTTATCGCACCGGCGCAAAACACCGCATACTATGCAATTCTAATTCCCAAGCGAGCACTTGGGCCAACACGAACAACAAACGAGCTTGTCAGTCTCCAAGCAACCATTTATTATATAGGTTTGCGGGTGGATGTCAAGGAGTTTATCCTCAAACTACGTGGTTTTTTTGGGGGGGGAGGCAATTTCCCAGGCACTAATACTCGATACACACCCCTGTGCGCAACGATGAATGAAACAGGTCCGAAGTTCCATAACTCGTTGGCATACAGGGAGGTGCGATATAATCAAGCAAGTGGCTCTGATGTAATCTGCCTGACCGGCAGGCAGGTTTGTGTCGTCGAGTGTCCACCAGTTCCGCCAGCAAATCGGGATTTGTCTCGTACCGATAAGAAATCCTGCGAGACGGTTTCCCGGGCCTGCCGCGGGTCCGCCGGGGACCTGTTTCACCGCTCCCTGTTTCCGTTTCCAGTTTCCCGTTTCGCTTCCCCCTGTTTCCCGGCGCCGGCTTTCGGCGGCATCTTTTCTTTCGATGGGCGTTTGGCGAGCTGTTCCCGCAGCCAGGCCGGGCGGTTTGTGGTTATCGAACCGGCCCCGATCCCCTGGAAGTACAGGGCTGTCTTGACGTCGTCCACCGTCCACACGTGCAATTCCAGCCCCCTGCTTCGAAGCTTCGACATGAAAGAGCGGTCAATGGCGGCGGGGACGGCCTGACAGTCCAGGCCGTCGGCTCCGATCTCTTTGAGGGTAGCGAGCACCTTCTGACGCGATGAAGCCCAATTCCCCGTTTTCTTATCCTTCCGGAGCCCGGTCAACCAGAACGCTTTGTACCTGGGCAGTTGCTTCTTGGCTTCGGCGATAACCTTTGTGTTGAATGAAATAAGGATAGTCTGCTGACGGGTCAGACGCGATGAATCCAGGACCTTCTTCAGCACGCCGACTATCTCCGGTCCGCACTTGATCTCGATGAGAATCCGCTTGCCTGCCGGCACGATCGCCAACACCTCCTCAAGCGTCGGGATTCGCTGGCCGGCCCACTTCGCTCCGCGCCATTTACCCACGTCGAGTTTGCGAAGTTCAGCCAGCGTCGATTTCGCCACGACCAGATTCGCCCCGCCCGTTCGCTTCGTGGTCGAATCGTGAATGCACACGATCCGGTTGTCCTTCGTCAGGTAGAAATCCCCCTCGATCGCATCAGCCCCCTGCCGCCACGCCAGTTCGAATGCGGCCAGCGTGTTCTCCGGCGCGTCACGGGATGCGCCCCGGTGCGCCACGATGCTCGCGGAGCCGCCGACCGATTTGCGGGCCTCTTCCAGCGTAACCTCGATCCCGCCGCGATCCTTACTCAACTGTGCTGCCGTCATGAATTCGATGATCTCCAGCGTCTCCAGCGGGTCGATCGGCGCCTTGCCTGTCTGGAAGAACCGTGCGATCTCCTCACACAGTCCGTTATAGTTGAAACCGCCGGTGCTCTCTGCCTGACCGCCGGCGCCCCAGACCTTGGCGATCGGTTGATACTTGCCCTTTTTCACCCCGCGGAAGACACCGATCCGACCATCAGACCACTTGCCCGTGGTCCACTCGATATCTTTCTCGACCTTGTATGTCACGCTGGCACACCCGCGCCCAAGCATCGTGTACAGTGCTTCCACACCGTGGATACCGTACCAAAACAGGTCCGGGTGGTGCGGCTCGAAGTTCAACGGACCGCTGCCCTGGGCTCTGGTCACCTTGCCGACGCCCGCTTTCGCACGGAGCCTGGCGATTTCCGGTTGGAATCGCGAGCACGACGAACTGAAGAACGCTGCGCCCGTGGCCTTCGAGAGTTTCACGATCTCCCGCGCGTCGGTCAGAGACGCGGTGAAGGGCTTGTCGATGAATACGAGCTTACCGGCTTTGAAAACCGGGCGGACTTGTCGCAGGTGAGGCCTCCCGTCAACGCTCTCGATCATCACCGCATCAACGATCTTCAGCAGTTCGTCCATGCTGGCGACGATCTTGACCTTGCTTTTGGTCAGGCTGTCGGTGAATTTTGCAAGCCGCCCCATGCTCGCACGGGGCATGTCGGGGCTTCCTTCGGGAAATGCGGCCACCACGCGAACGCGCCACTCGGGATGCGAGTTGAGGATGCCCGTGAAGGCGGTCGCATGGCTCGTGTCACAACCGACCAGGCCGACACGGATGTCCTTCGTAGCCCAGTCGGGCGATTTCGGCTCGGCCGCCGCCGGCGAACCGGTGAGCGTCGCCAATACGATTGCCATCAACAGCGATAGTGATTTACCTGTCATGTTTGTCTCCTGTCGTTTTCGCCGAAGCGCTTCGGATTCGATAGATGTGGACCGCCAGCGGGGCGAAGGTGTCTGTGAACGAACCGGCCTGGCTTCGGACCGTGCGGTTCTCGTCGACCACTGCGACTTCAGTTCCGGCCGGTAGTCGGTCGATTTTCACGACGGCTTTGGTTTGTTTGAGTCGCTCGTCGTAGTTGACGGCGAAAATGGTCATACCGCCGGGCCCGGCCCGGGCCATTACGTCTACTTTAACGCCGTCGGAGGCCTGGAGCGTTACGGGCGGTTTCGGTGCGGCGGCCAGGATATCCGGCGCCAGGCGCGTGATCTGATCGTTGATCTCTCGCAGGGCTTTGCGATTCTTCGGAGGCACGCCGAACTGGTTGTAGGCGGGTTTCCAGACGTGCGTGAAGTATCCGATCGCGGTGGCGCCGCGGCAGATCGCCATCCAGACTTCCGCGCGGATGTGAGTAGGCGTGACTTCCTTTTGTCCCGCTAACGGACCGGTCCACTGCCCGCCCCGGGACGTTTCGATCCACGCGTAAACGGGCTTGTCGCCGGCCAGTTCGACCAGGCGCTTTGTGCCCTCGTGGACGAGATGAATCCACTGTGGCTTGTTCCATCCGTAGATGGGGTAGATGTCGTATCCGACTACGTCGGCGGACTTGATGTACCGGGGGTAGATCTCGCGTTCGGCGTCACTGTACTTCTTGAAGAACGGGTGGAAGTGCCCGGTGAATGTCATGAAGATCGGGCGTGAGGGATCGGCGGTCTTGATCGCCTTGTACTGGCGGGCGGTCTCTTCCGGCGCGGTGCGGGGAACATTTCGGGGCCGGGAGAGCAGGACGTTCTTCCCGTTCTCGTCGAATCCTTCGATCTCCCCCAGCGAGCCCCAGACGTTCTTGGCGGCGAAGGTCGCCGTGACTGTCATCTTCAATTTGCTGAAAGTCGCAGGCTCGGGCAGGAGGAACTTCTGGCGGCCTTTCTTTGCGGCCGGTGCGGCTTGGAGGATATCCTTGCCATCGCCTTCGAATTTCACTTCATTGGCGACCGCGAGGTCTTTCGATACGGTCAGCCAGATCGCCAGCGACTTCACCGTTACCGGTTTGGGCAGTTCGATCGTAATCGAAGCCCCGTCGAGCGGATCCAGAACGGACCAACTATGCATCGACCCGTCGAGCAGTTTCCACAGCGGTGTCTTGCGGTTGATCTTCAGGTTCTTCGCGGGGGTGATAACGGCATTGCTGACGAGGCGAGGGAGGTCCGGCTCGTCGCCGTGAATGTAGCCCAGCAGTGCGGCGCGGCCTTTCAGGCGGAGGTCAAAAGGCATCACTCCGTAGAGCCCGGCGGCTTCGACGAGCTTGATGTACTCGGTTACATCCTTCGTTCCGCTCGATTTGGGCCAGTAGCCCGCGGTGGCGTTCATGCCGCAAGCCTTGACGGCTTCGAAGTTTTTGGCGTCCTGAAGCCACGACATGATCGGAAAGAACGGTTCGCCGTTAACGCGGAAGACACGCCCGGCGCCAATCTCGACGGTCTCGATCGCGGGCGGCGCCTTGCACTGACCGACAGCCTGAAACGCAACCAGCACCACAGCAGCGGCCGCACTCGTGAAATAACGTCGCATGTTCATGCTCCTGCCTCGCTGGCGTGTTCGGCGATTTACGGCAAATGTAAGTGGACGCATCGATTCTATGCGTTTATGATTGCAGGCGAAAGGATACGCATCATGAAAAATATTGCACTGTCGCTCATTGCCGCTCTCGGGCTCGGTCTTATCTCGGCGAGTGTCTCTCCGGCTGAGCGGAGGAAGCAGGACCCCACGGACGAAGAAGTGGCCGTAATGAAAGCCGCCGCTCCCAAGAAAGCTACCGCCAAGCCGATCAAACCGCGGAAAATGCTGGTGCTCTCCTACCAGAGTCACGATCGCGGGCGGTTCGCCGGCGAGAAGGCATTGGAGATATTCGCCGAGCAGACCGGTGCGTTCAAACCCACGTTCGTTCGCAACACCAAAGACATGGCCGAGATAATGGTCCCCGAAAAACTCAAGGAGTTCGACGCGATATGCGTCAACAACTCCACCGGCGGCGGCGGGAAAGCCGCCAACGGTAAGACGCTTGTCGAAAACCTCAGCGACTACGTGTCGGCCGGCGGCGGGCTGGTGGGCTTTCACGGCGCCACCGACAACAAGTTCGGCGAGGTGTTCGGCGGGTTCTTCTGCGGGCATCCCTGGTCGGGGAATGTCGCCGTCAAGATAGACGATCCCGATCACAAGCTGACAAAGATATTTGGCGGCAAGGGCTTTCCCATCAACGACGAGATCTACCAGTTCGCCAGGATCTACACGCGAGAGAAACTTCGCATCCTGCTGACGCTGGATATGGATATCGTCAAGAAAATGGGCAAGCGCGCCGACAACGACAACGCCATCGCGTGGGTTCGGAAGTTCGGAAAAGGTCGCGTGTTTTACTCATCGCTCGGGCACAACCCCAAGAGTTTCTTCGACGCCAAGCTGCTTCGATTCTATCTCGACGGGATCCAGTTCGCACTGGGCGACCTCGAGGCCGACACCACGCCCAGCGGCCCGCTGAAGTCGGGCGCCGGAGCGATGTCCGATCCGAAAAAACTGGTCGCCGACGGTTATATCAGCATGTTCAACGGCAAGGACATGACCGGATGGATCGTGCCCAAAGGCGACAACGGACACTGGAAAGTGCTCGACGGCGTGATCGATTACGACGCATCGTCAGAATCCAAAGGAGGCAAGAATCTGATCTCCAAGGAAAAGTACGCCGATTACGCGCTGCATATCGAGTGGCGGTTCAAACGGACAAGCGGCCTGTATCCCATGCCCACTATCCTGCCCGACGGTTCGTACAAGAAGGATGCAAAGGGCAAGGTGATCATTACCCGCAAACCGAACGCCGACTCGGGCATATTCCCGCGCGGCTACGGTAAGGCCCAGATGAATCTCTGGTGCTGGGATTGCGGGTCGGGCGAGATGTACGGTATTCGCCTGGACAGGAAGCTGTCGGCTGAGGTCCGGGCGGGCGCCGTCCCGAAAGTCAACGCCGACAACCCCGTAGGCCAATGGAACGCGTTCGACATAACGGTGGTCAAGGACCGCGTAACGGCTGTCCTGAACGGAAAGACGGTGCTGGAAAACGCCCAGATGCCGGGCATACCGGACGAGGGTCCCATAGTCCTCCAGCATCACGGCGGACCGATCGGCAAGATGGGAAAATTCCAGCCGGCTTCGAGCCTGGTCCAGTTCAGGAACATCTACATTAAGCGACTCAAGTAGGCTTATCCCGCAACCGCAAGGCCCAGAACAGCACGTCGAAAGACTCATAAGCCTTACCCCAAAAGGAAGATAGGCATGCCAGAAAAAATTCTCACACCCCATCGGGGCGAGAGCAATTTTCCGGGGAATTTGGCTGTGTCGTAACACCTGCAAGAACAGTCTGTTATCAATCGGAGCTGTTGATGTGGAGCGATTTTGTGGAAGTTTTTATACGAAAAACGGGAAAAACCGCTTGCGATTCTTCTGCAATCGTGGAGAATGCACTTCTTGCCTTTGTGAATTTATTCACAGCGAGGGGTCGGCCCTGCCGTATATGGTGATGAAGACCGAAACAGGACCGAAACAAGACTGACTAGATCGGATTTAAACCAATGCTGAGGCCGTTTGAAACCAATAACTCTCTGTAAATAAAAATCCAGGGACATCACCCGGTGATGTCTGAAAGGAGAAGCCGATGACCAAGATTCTAATCGTCGACGATGACCCCGATGTAGTGGATGCTGCGCGATTGTTCCTGGAGAAGGAAGGATACGAAGTCGCAAGTGCCGCCAGTCGCAGCGAAGGAATGCAGAAGGTCCAGGAATTCGGTCCGGATCTGATGCTCCTCGACTGCATGATGGAAGAGGTTGACGACGGTATGGTGATGGCCCGGGAACTGCGAAACCAGGGCTTTTCCGCTCCGATTATGATGCTGAGCAGTATTGGAAAAGTGCTCGGTCAGGACTTCGACAGGGACGATGAAATCCTGCCCGTCGACGAGTTCGTTGAAAAACCGATCGAACCCCGCGTCCTGCTGGACAAGGTCAGCGCATTGCTGAGCAAGAGCGACTGAGAACCCGAAACAGGAGATGTGTCGATGTTGGTAAGTAACAGAAATAGACTGGATCGGGAACTTGATGTCCTGATCGACAAGTGTGGTCGCCAGAGAACCGCACTTATGCCGATTCTACAAGCCGTTCAGAGAAAGTACGGTTTCATCAGGAACTTTGCGATGCAGAAAATTGCAGACGCCCTTAGCATCCATCCCGTGGAAGTTCACGGTGTGGTGACCTTCTACAGCTTCCTGAGCGAAAAACCCCGCGGGAGGTTTATTATCCGTCTGTGTCGAACGATCAGTTGCGAGATGGCCGGAAAGGACCGTGTTGCCGCTCAGCTTGAGACCGAGTTGGGGATCAAGTTCGGTGAGACTACGGTCGACAAGCGGTTCACGCTGGAATGGGCCAATTGCATGGGTCTGTGCGACCAGGGACCGGCGATGCTGGTTAACGATACCCACTACACGCGGGTCACACCGCAACGCGTTCTTGAAATCCTCGAAGAATGCCGCTCTCGCCTGTCACCGCACGCGATGCAGGGCGCCGAGGAGGAGCACCTGGTATGAGTACTGAACTGACATTCAGCCAAGTAGACCCTTACGCCGGATTGAAGGCCGCCGCCGGGATCGGGCGGGCGGATATCCTGGCGACGATGAAGACCGCGAACATCAGGGGACGAGGCGGGGCGGGATTCCCGGTGTCAGTCAAGTGGAACCTTGCAGCCGCCGCCGTCGGACCGGAAAAATTCATCGTCTGCAACGCCGATGAAGGCGAGCCCGGAACGTTCAAGGACCGTTTGGTCCTCAGCGAGCATGCCGACCTCGTGTTTGACGGTATGACCATAGCAGCGATAGCCGCCGGAGCACAGAAGGGCATCCTCTATCTCAGAGGCGAGTATGTTTACATGTTGAACGACCTGGAGACCGTACTCGCCAGGCGCCGGGAAGACGGGATGCTGGGTCAAAACTCCGCCGGCAGGATCGGCTTCGATTTTGATGTCGAGATCCGCCTGGGCAGCGGGGCATATGTATGCGGTGAGGAAACGGCGCTTATCGAGTCTCTTGAAGGACATCGCGGTGAACCGAGAAACCGCCCGCCGTTCCCTGTAGACACCGGATATCTCGGAAGGCCCACAGTGGTCAACAACGTCGAGACGCTGGCATGGGCGGCTTGCATCCTCGCCAGGGGCGCCGAGTGGTTCAACCGAATCGGTACGGAGCAGTCGGCGGGACCGAAACTCCTGAGCATCTCGGGCGATTGTGAGAATCCGGGAGTATATGAATTCCCCCTGGGCGTCAGCATTACCGAGGTCCTCAAGGTCGTCGGCGCCGAAGACGCCAAAGCCGTGCAGATCGGCGGAGCGTCGGGCCAGTGTGTACCGGCCGGAAATTTCGAGCGCAAAATCGCTTTCGAGGATGTGGCGACCGGCGGGTCGATAATCGTGTTCGGTCCGGGGCGAGACATGCTCGACGTCGCGCGCAACTTCATGGAGTTCTTCGTCGACGAATCCTGCGGGCAATGCACCCCTTGCCGCGAAGGCAACGAAAAACTGCTCGAGGGTATCGAGATGCTTGCTGCGGGCACGTGCTCGATGAAGTACCTCCGGGAACTCTGCTCGCTCGGAAAGACGATGCAAGTGGCCTCGAAGTGCGGGTTGGGGCAGTCGAGCCCGAACGCTTTTTTGTCGATCGTCGAGCATTTCCCTGACGAGATACTCGGCCGCGCCGAGGGGACCGTCGCCTGAATACGGACCTAAGGAACAAACAATGACAGACAATCCCAAAGATATCAAAAGCAGTGACCGCGCCCCAAAGGCGCAACGCGGACAGGTTGTACAGAAACCGGACGGGGTCGATGCGATTGGCGCCAAGATCACTGTGAACATCGACGGTCAGGACATCAAGGTGCCGATGGGCACGACGATTCTGGAGGCCGCCAGGAAGTTCGGCATCCGTATCCCCACGCTCTGCCACCACGACGACCTGTGCGTAGCCGGCGTCTGCCGCGTATGCGTTGTCGAGATCGAAGGGCAGCGAGCGCTCCAGGCCTCGTGCGCCTACCCCATTACCTCTCCGCTGAAGATCAAGACCCACACGCCGCAGGTCCGCCGCGCACGCAGGCACATTATCGATCTGCTGCTCAGCAAGCACTACGGCGAATGCTACACATGCTTCCGCAATAACAACTGCGAATTGCAGTCGCTGGCCAAAGAATACGGAGTGGACTTCTTCCGCTTTGGGCATCCGGAAAAGCCCATGTACGAAAAAGACAATTCCAGCTATGCGGTAGTGCGCGATATGAACAAATGCGTGCTCTGCCGCCGGTGCGTGCGCACGTGTATCGATCTCCAGGAAGTAGGCGTCCTGGAAGCCGCTCACCGCAGCAGCGACACCAGGATCGAGACGTTCCTGGACAAGCCCCTCAGCGATGTCGTCTGCATCAACTGCGGGCAGTGCATCAATCGCTGCCCGACCGGCGCGCTGACGGCAAACGATCCCACCGACGAAGTGTGGGCCGCCATCGACGATCCGACAAAACACGTGACGATACAGACCGCACCGAGCCCTCGGGCGGGTATCGGCGAGTGTTTCGGTCTCGAACCGGGCACCCCGATGACCTTCGAGATGAACACTGCGCTGCGGCGATGCGGGTTCGACAAGGTGTTCGACACCAACTTCACCGCCGACTTGACGATTATCGAAGAAGGCACGGAACTGCTGCTTCGCCTCTACAAGGCGCTGGTCGAGAAGGACGAGACCGTCGCGCTGCCGCAGTTTACGTCCTGCAGCCCCGGGTGGGTCAAGTTCATGGAGCATTTCTATCCGGAAATGCTGCCTAATATGTCGTCGGCTAAGAGTCCACAGCAGATGTTCGGGGCGCTTATCAAAACTTTTTACGCCGAGCAGCAGGGAATCGATCCGAGCAATATCGTATCGGTCGCCCTCATGCCGTGTTCCGCCAAGAAGTTCGAGTGCAATCGACCGGAGATGACCGACAGCGGTTTCAAGGATGTGGACTACGGTCTGACGACCCGCGAAATGGCCAAAATGATCTCTGAAGCGGGCATCCACCTGCCGGACATGCCCAAAAGCGATTTCGACGCCCCCTTCGGAACGGCTACCGGTTCGGGCGTTATTTTCGGCGCCACCGGCGGCGTGATGGAAGCGGCGCTGCGAAGCGTTATCGAGCTGGTTTGCGGTGTTCGGGCCGAAGACCTCTTCGAGCATGCCAACATCATTCCGGTGCGCGGATTTGAAGGGACTCGCCTCGTCGAACTGCCCATCGAGAATGTCGGTCCGGTTCCCGATGTCTTCAAGAAGCTGGTGCCCAACTGGGATTGGTTGAAGGGCGCAACGCTGAAAGTCGGCGTCTGCCACGGCACCGCCAACGCCAAGAAGGTTCTGGACGACATCAAGAACGGTGGTGAGTTCAGCAAGTGTCACTTTATAGAGTTCATGGCATGTCCGGGCGGATGTCTCGGCGGCGGCGGGCAGCCGATTCCAACCACCCCTGAAATACGGGCCGCACGCGCAGAGGCCATCTACGCCGAAGACAGATCCTACGGCGTCAGGAAGTCTCACGAGAATCCGGTCATTTGGGAACTCTACGAAAAATTCCTGACCGACGGTCCTTGCGGGCATATCAGCCACAAGCTCCTGCACACCCAGTACACCGCCAGAGGAAAGTACATCTGACTCTTGCTCGCATAGGTTGCAACTACACCTGCCCGGTCGGAGCGTAAGCTCTACCGGGCAGGTTTTTGTTCCGGGATATCCTTACCGGACAGTCTGTTACGATGCGCGAGGTTTTCTTGGACGTTTTGGCGAGGAACTGCTAGAATTTAGCGGTGGGTTCAAGGAATCAACCGATTTGGAAAGGCCCGCAAAAAGAGAATGTACCTGGATATTGGCGACATAATGGATCAGTGGCCTTACCGGCCTGGGCAGATCACCGCTCGGAGGATCAACGGCGCCGACGGTGTCGAGAAGATACAACTCCGCCTCGATCTGGGTATTCTGCAGATGAATGCTCGCGGAAGGCCCGACGGTCAGCGCCCGCACAACTGCGAGAGCCTGCTGGACTATTACCATCAGCAACTCGAAAATCAGGTCGCCGAAACCGGTAGCGACGAGGACTTTACACTCGACGAGCGGGCCTGCGAACTCCTGCGAAGCGAGGCGGTGCTGTACTATCATAGGTATCTCGCGGAGTTTGTGCTCGAAGACTACGCTTCGGTCGCTCGCGACACCGCCAGGAATCTCGTTGTTATGGACTTCTGCGCCCAGTACGCCGAGGATGCCTCCGACCGGTATGTCCTGGAGCAGTATCGACCATATGTCCTGATGATGAATACTCGCGCCAAGGCGCAGATTCTGGTTCGCGATCAGCGTCCCAAAGCCGCCCTGGGCGCAATCGAAGAGGGTATCGAGAAGATAAAAGACTTCTTCCAGCGCTTCGACCATCCCGATATGGCCGACGAATCGACCGAACTGGTCATGCTCCGTGCTCTGGCCGGTGAGATAGAAGGCGGAATCCCCAGAGATCCCACCCAGGAACTCCGCGACGCGCTGGCAAGGGCCGTTTCCGACGAACGCTACGAGGAAGCCGCAGACCTCCGCGATCGTATCGCCCGAACCACTGACGACAGCCCCCCCACCCAGATCTGAGCAGTCTGACCGCCCCGGAATCATCCATATCCGCACATCCCACTTGCCCCCGCCGGAACCGTGTGTTAATATCGCGGTAGTTCGCTAGGGGCGTTTGATCCTGGTATGGACCCGAACTGAGAAAGACCCTTGGAACCTGATCATTGAACCTGGTCGCAACCGCGCGGCCGGGTGAACTGCGTAGGGAAGCGGACCGGAACGACCGTGTTTGCGTTTGTTGTTTCGGCCGCCGAATCACTGGCGGCCGATTTTGTGCGCACCGAATCCGGCGGAGATGAATATGACAACACAGTACCTCAATGCCCGCAATGCTTGCGTAACCGACGAGATGCGCCGCGTGAGCGATCGCGAAAACGTTCCGCCTGAGACCATCCGCGACGAAATTACCGCCGGGCGGCTTGTAATTCCCGCCAATCGCGTTCACCTGAATCCCCCCTGCGACACCGCGATACCTTTGGACCCGTGCGGGATCGGGCGGGCGGTGAGCACCAAGATAAACGCCAACATCGGCGCCTCGCCCGACAGTTCCTGCAAGGACATGGAACTGCAGAAGCTCACCTGGGCGGTGCGATACGGCGCCGATACCGTGATGGACCTGTCAACCGGCGGGGATCTCGACGCGATCAGAACCCACCTTATCGCGAATTGCCCGGTCCCGCTGGGCACGGTTCCGATCTACTCGATGATTGGCGACAAACCCGTCGAAGAACTCACGCGCGACGATATTCTCTCGACGATAGCAAAACAGGCCGCCCAGGGAGTGGACTTCTTCACTATCCACGCCGGACTGTTGAGAGACCACATCCCCCTGGCGTGCAAACGCAAGATGGGCATAGTCTCACGCGGCGGGTCCCTGCTGGCAAAATGGATGGACTACCACGGGCGAGAGAATCCCATGTACGAACTGTTCGACGAGATCAGCGCGATCATGCTGGAATACGACGTCACGTATTCGCTCGGTGACGGACTTCGCCCGGGCTGCCTGGCCGACGCGTCCGACGAGGCACAGTTCGCCGAACTCGACGTCATGGGCGAGTTGGTGCTGCGGGCCCGCGACGCCGGCGTGCAGGTGATGGTCGAAGGACCCGGGCATATCCCGTTCGACCAGATCGAGATGAACGTGAAACGACAGCAGGAAGTCTGCGACGGAGCCCCGTTCTACGTGCTCGGTCCGATAGTAACCGACGTATTCCCCGGATACGACCATATCACTTCGACCATCGGCGCCACGGCGGCCGCATACGCCGGGGCGAGCTTCCTGTGCTACGTCACGCCGAGCGAGCACCTGTCACTACCGACTCCCGAAGACGTAAAGGCCGGTTGCATCGCATACAAAATAGCCGCCCACGCCGCCGACGTCGCACGCGGCAAGCCCGGAGCCAGAGACTGGGACGACCGGATGTCTGACGCCCGCGCAAATTTCGAGTGGGAAAAGCAGTTCGATCTCGCCTTCGATTCCCAGACCGCACGAGACATTCGCAACCGCGACCTTGATATCAACGTAGACTACTGCAGCATGTGCGGACACGACTGGTGCGCAATGAGAATCAGCAAGGAACTCAAAGATAGTATCGAACCCCGTCCCGATCACTAAAGTGACCGGGACGGGATGTCGCCTATTTCTTCTTACCCTTTTTCTTCTGCGGTGCGGCGCCCACTCTTCCACAGGGACGCTTTTCTTTTGACATTTCCGCCTTGTGCGCTTCGAGAAGCTTCTTCAGGCGATCGACAACTTCGGGATTGTCCGCCGCCAGATTCTTCGATTCGGAGATGTCCTTCGAGAGATCAAACAGCTTGTTTTCAATGAATTTCCAGTTGCCCGACCTGACTCCCTTCGTCCGGTAAAAATACGCCTCGTGCGGTGTTTTGGCGCCCCGGCGTGCTTCGATAAGCGGTGTGATATCCTTACCGTCGATCTTTTTTTCAGGGAGCTTCGCACCCGACAGTGCGGCTATCGTGGGAAGCATATCGATCGTACCGGCCAGTTCCTTGCACACCTTGCCTGCCGGTATCCGCCCCGGCCAGCACATGACGGTGGGCTCCCGCATTCCGCCCTCCCACTTCTGGAATTTCCAGCCCTTCAACGGGAGCGCCGAACCGCCTATCCTGCGATTCTTATTGCCCTTGACCTTGTCTGTCTTGTTACCGCGGAGATTCCACGGACCGTTGTCGGATGTGTAAACGATAAAGGTGTTCTTGTCTATCCCTTCGGTTTTGAGGGTCTTGATGATCTCGCCGACCGACCAGTCGATTTCCTGGATGCAGTCGCCGTACAAACCAGCGTCGCTGCTACCCTCAAACTCCGGCGAGGCGTAAAGCGGAATGTGCGGCATGGTATGCGGCATGTAGAGGAAGAAGCTCTTGCCATCGCCCTTGCTCTTCTTTATGAAACCGATCGCCTCTTGGGTGTACCGCTTTGTCAGCGTGTTCTGGTCGGCGGGGTATTCGATAACTTCTTCGTCGCGCATCAGCGGGACCAGGTTTCTCTTGGGCTTCTTGAGCGTTTCGGGCGTCTCGTTTTCCCGCAACACGATATCCTTCGCCAGTTTCATGTTGGCGGCGATCGTCATGTCGTTGCTGTAGGGAATACCGTAGTACGAATCAAATCCGTGGCTGGTGGGGAGGAATTCCTTGAGGTGGCCCAAGTGCCATTTTCCAACGCATGCGGTTGCGTACCCGAGCGGTTTGAGCATTTTTGCGATCGTTGTCTCTTCGGGATTCAGCCCTGTGTTGTTCCTCGGGAACAGGACGCCTAGGTTACCGACGCGTTCGGGGTAGCATCCGGTCATAAGCGCCGCGCGGGACGGGGTGCAGACCGAGGCGGCGGAATAGAAATCGGTGAACCGCATTCCGTCTTTCGCCATCTGATCGATGTTGGGTGTCTTTATGTTGGGAGAACCGAAACAGCCCAGGTCCTGGTAACCCTGGTCGTCAATGAAGATGATTATGAAATTGGGTTTGTCCTTTGAGTCCGCGGCGAGTGCATGCCTGCATGTCGCTGAGGCAAGGGCAGCGGCGCTGATTCCGACTGTTTTAAGAAAGTGCCTTCTGTTCATTGTGACCGGTCCTTATGTTTCGTATGAGTTACACGTTATTCAAATTCCAGCCAACAGTGTACTCAATTACCGTTACGGCCTGCTATAAGAAAGCTGTACCCCCCGAATTCAAATACCATGAAATCGGGAGTTGGCATCCCGATTTTCACTGAATAAGATAGCTTCACGCTTGAATATGCTGTATTTTCTGAATCGTGAATCGATTCTGGAATACCTGCAAACCATAGGAGAGATTACTATGTCGAAATTTGCGATTTATTCACTGCTGTGCGTTTTTGGGCTGGCACTGGTCGGAGGTTGCGCCGCCGGCGAGGGCAATACCGGTCTCAAACCGTTTTCCCCCGTCCCCAGACTGGAGAACTCCGCTTTTTACAAGACCGATGGTTCCTTCGATCAGACCGTTGCCAAGAAGGCATATTATGACATGATGAAGGCCTATCACTACCCGATCCCGGACTATCTCAAGGGCAAGGAGTTCTGGACCGCCGATTTCAAGCAGGGCGATTTTGCAACGCTCGGTATGGCCGGTATCTTCTGGAAGAATGTCGTCGGAAAGTATGGCGAGGTCGGCGCCAAGGCGTACAAGGGCGAATTCAAGGACACCAGCTACGGATACCTCGGGCATGAGATATTCCTGCTGCCCGGTCAGATGCTTCCCGAGCACAATCACCTCGGTAACGGCAGCGGTAAGGGGTTCGGACCTAAAATGGAAACCTGGCACATTCGTCACGGTTCGGTCGAGTTCTTTGGCCAGTACAAGGGTCCCGCCGGTGAAACTCCGGTCAGTGAGATGCCCAAGAGCCAACAGCCGTGGGGCTACGGTAAAAAGTGGTTCAAGTCGAAGTATGTCAAGAAGTGTGTCGCCGGAGAAATCTACTCGCTGAATGACCCTGAGTCATTTCATTTCATGCGAGCGGGAAAGAATGGCGCCATCGTGGCCGAATACGCCACCTATCACAACGATGTGAAGTTCAGCCATCCGACAATGGAATTCGGCAACTCAGAGGCCGCCAGGATAACAAAGCTGAAAAACTGAAAAAGCAGCTTCGCACAAGACGAATTCCGGACAGCAGTGTACTGAATTATCGTCACTGCCCGCCATAAGAAAGCTTAACTGATGGCGGTTTCCATCCCCGCCGTTGGCCTGTGCCGTTGGACTTTGCCGTTCACTTGAGATTTGGAAATTTCTTGTTGTCTGTTGGATATTGATCTGTGCGTCCCTACAGCCCCTCCAGCACCTTCTTTGCCCTGTCCCGCGTCTTGGGGTTCTTGACGGTTTTGGCTACTTTCTGCATCACCGCCCGCACTTGGGCTTTGTCGCCTCCGCTGATCTTCCCGGCAATCAGAACGGCGGCGAAACCCGCGTCTTCCACAAGCGAGGGGGTGTCCAGGGCGGAGGCAACCAGTGCCAGCGACTTGGGGTCAGGGATCGTGCCCAGAGCGCCCAGCACCAGGACCTTCTCCTCTTTGCGAGTGGCCAGTTTCATCGCCTCGCTCAACGTCGCCAGGTCAGCGGGACGGTCCTTGCCCGGACCGGCCAGGCGGACAAGACCCTGCATCGCCAGAATATGATTCCTCAGATTCTTGACGTCACCGGCCAGTTTCTTCAGATGAGGAGCGGCGGCGCGATCGGACCATCCGGACAATACGCGCAGGGCTGCAGTACTGACGCTCTTGTCATCGTCGGTCAAACGGGCGACAATCTCGTTCAGGGCTTTCGGTCCGCCGGCTTCAGCCAGGACACGAATCAATAAAATTCGTGTCGCCGCGTCGGCGCCGTCAAAACCGGCGATCACGGCTTCGGCGCATTTCGCTTTTCCGCGTCTGCACGTAGCCAGCAACGCCAGCGCCGCCTGCCTGCGTTCTGATTTATCCTTGACCGATTTCAGGCTTTTGACGATCACCGCCGTGTGATTTTCGTCCGCCATGGCGCGAAGCGCGTCCAGGACCGCCAGCCTTACCGCCAGGTCGGAATCATCGACGCTCTTGAGCACCACGGGCAGCGAGTTCTTCACGTTGCGGTCCATCAGCGCGGTAATCAGTTCGATTCTCGTCTTTGCGCCGGCGCCTTTCAGGGCCTCGGTCATCGCGGCGTTCACCTTACCGCCGCGAAGTTTTCGGAGGCTTCGCCTGGCGGCGTTCTTTTCCGGGTCCGAGCCTGTTGCTGCCAGCCCCGCCAGTATGGGAATATCATCTGGACTCGCCACGCCGGACAGGGCGCCGGCGGCGGTGACTCGCATGGCGGGGGTCTTGCTGTTGAGCATTTTGAGAATCGCCGGTCGTGCGGCCGCATCGCCGCGGGCGCCCAGTGCGTCGATCAGTTTGATCTGCAGGCCGTCCGGGAGTTTGTCCAACAGTTCGACGAAACGCAAGGTGGCGGCTTTACCCGGTACTTTTTCACGAATCTGCTGGATCGCCATAACGCGCATGTCGTTGTCCGATCCGCTGAGCAACTCGACGATCATATCCACCGCCTCGTTACCGGCAGCTCGCGCAACGCCGGTCAGAAATGGGGCGAAACCGGCTGACAGCAGGACGGCGGTCAGCAGCAGGCCGTTGGCGTGTCGTGTATTCCTGGTCTTCATGATTTTGTCTTTTGTCGAAGAGCCCGCACCGGCCTTGTGCCGGTGCGGGCCTCTTCTTTGAATCATCCGTTTGCTTATCGGGCTGCTTTACTACTTGGATGCGGCGGTCAGCATGCCCTTCGTTGCGGCAACCTTTATGTGCTTGGGCTGGTCGTCGCCTTTGAGTTCTTTATAGAGGGCTGTCGCGGCGGCCTTATCACCGTCGGCCAGCAACTGATCGGCACAGACCAGGCAGGCGTCGGCGGCCTGTATCTTCATGCAGGCAGGGGCTTTCTTCACGAACGCGCCGAGCGCCTTGGCGGCATCGGTCGAGCCGATCAAAGCCAGCGCGCGGGCTGCGGCTTTGGCGATCGGCATATCCGAGTCGCCCAGAAACTTCG
>JADHXQ010000094.1 GCA_016782885.1 Phycisphaerae bacterium
TGATGAATTCGGGATTCTCGACGGCGTGGGTGTTTATCGCGACCTTCTCGACGCCCAGGGAAAATATCTTCTTGATGTCGTCGAGATCCCTGACGCCCCCGCCGTAGGCAAACGGCATGAAACATTCGGTGGCGATCTCGGAAATAATCTGCAGCGGTGGTCCCTTGCCTTCCGGCGTGGCGGTGATGTCGAGAAAAATCAGTTCGTCAACTTCCTTTTCGTTGAAGATCCGCACGGTATTGATCGGATCGCCAACGTACCCGGGGTTCTTGAACCTGACGGTTTTCACCAGTCCCGATCCGCGGAGCAGAAGGCAGGGCATGACTCGGGTCTTGAGCATCTCAGAACATCTCCACGAAGTTCTTCAACAGTTGCATCCCGTAGCGGTGGGACTTCTCGGGATGAAATTGCGTTGCGAGAATGTTGCCCTTCTCGATGGCGCAGGTGAACTCGTAGCCGTGTGTGGCTGCGGCAAGGACGTCGGACTCATCGTCGCACGCGACGTGGTAGGAATGCACGAAGTAGAAGGCGGCGTCTTCGGAGTCTCCCAGGCCCTTGAACAGCGTGTCGCAACGGCGCGGGCGGGCGACGTTCCAGCCCATGTGCGGTATCTTCGCGTTTTCGGTCTGGCGATCGAACTTGAACCGCACGGTATCGGCCTGGATCCATCCCAGACCGGGCAGCTCGCCTTCTTCGCTCCGGCGGGTGATGAGCTGCATACCGAGGCATATTCCCAGGACCGGGACCCCGCGCCCCAGAACCATCTCGCCGAGCACGTCCGGCAGGTGCATCTGCTTGATATGGGTCATTCCGTTATCGAACGCCCCGACGCCGGGCAGAATCAGTTTGGACGCGCGGGATATCTCGTCGATATCCGAAGTGATAACGGACTCGGCGCCGATCTTCCGGAGCATGTTCCTGATCGAGCCGACGTTTCCCATGTTGTAATCGACAATCGCTATCATGCCTCGCCGGCCCGCCCATGCACGCGGCACGGCGTGCCGAACGCCTTGCTTCCGGACGGGATGTCGTCAAGCACGAGGCTGCAGGCCCCGATGACGCACCCGTCGCCTATTGTCACGCCCATGGCGATGACGGTATTAGGCCCGATGTAACACCGCGAACCGATCGCGGTCGGCGCGCGCTCCACGTCCGCCTTCCCGCCGCTGAGGGACCGGGCGACCGAATCGTGGGTGTATATCTGCACGCCGGCCGATATCGAGCAGTGCTCGCCGATGGTCAGACCGCCATTACCGTCGAGAATCGTGAAAGGCCCGATCCACGTGTTGGCGCCGACCTTCACGTCGCCGAATACCAGGGCGCTGTCGTAGATGCTGGCGTTTTCGCCGAATCCAAGGGCGCGAGCCTTGGCCCAGCGATCGACGATATAGTCGCCCATCGGCAGCGACCTGTGCCACTTGGCGTCTTTCTCCCGGCGAAGGCGCTCCACCAGCGCCACCAACTGCGCGTGCAGATCGTCGCCCGGACCGCCGGGAGGAGTTTGATGTTGCTCTTGGTCATTCATGTAAATCCACCTCGGCCCGCGGGCGTCTACACCGGTCTCTCCGCAAGGAACTGGTTGCACCACTGCTCGAAATTCAACAGCGACCAGATAAGCAGGCGGCGGTTCTGCTTGCCTGTCAAGTGCTCGTCGACCAGTTCACGCACGACCGCCGGATCCATGTAATCGTAGATCCTGGCGCGACGATCGTACAACTGCGAGCGGACGTAGTCGAGGCTTTCTCCCTTGAACCAGCTCGCGTCCGGCGCCGAGAACCCCTGCTTGGCGCCACCGGTGACCGTCTCGGGAATGTACTTCGACATCATCCGCCGCAGCAGCAGCTTGCCGTCGCGGGTCTCGCTGTAATGCTTATGCTCCTTGCCCGGTTCGTTCTCGTTCTGGCGGACAACCTCGCCGAGATTGCCCAGTTTCATCGAGACCGGGACCCCCATGGCGAAGTCGACGAAATCGTTGTCCAGGAACGGGACGCGGCTTTCGAGGCCGTGCGCCATCGACAGCTTGTCTTCCACCACCAGCAGCCCGTGCAGAAAGGTCTTGGCCTCGAAGTACAGAGAGTGGTTGATGTAATCGGCGGGCCGGCTTATTTGATCGGCGTGTTCCTTGAAAACGTCCCTGAAGATATCCCGCGTCCAGACGTCCTTGACCGCCTCGGCGACAGGCTCGAAGACGCGGCGGATATCCTTGTTGTCGATCAGGCGCTGCCAGTAACGATAGTACTTGTCGATGTAGTGCTCGAAATCGTCGTTCACCACGGCGCGGTAGTATCGCCAGGGATATCCGGCGAAAAGCTCATCGCCGCCCGTTCCGCCTAGCACGACTTTCACGAACTTCGAGGCAAGCCGGGCAACGTAGTAGTTCGGATAGCTTTGCCCGACCCGCGGTTCCTCCAGATGCCACGCCAGCGCCGGCAGGACGCGTTCCATGTCGCCGGCCTTCAGCACCATCTCGTAGTGCTCGGTCTTGAACAGGTAGGACATGTGCTCGGCGCCGGCCCGTTCGTCGAAAGCCATCTCCAATCCCGACGCCGAACTAAGGTCGAACCCGCAGGTGAAGGTTCTGATGTAGGGCAGTTCGCCCGCGGCGACGGCCGTTATCGACCCGGAATCCATGCCTCCGCTCAGATAGGCGCCGACGTCAACGTCGCTGACGAGCTGCCTCTTTACCGCCTGCCGGAAGAGGCGGTCGGCCTCTTCGATATACTCCCGCCTGTCGGCGGGTTTGTCCGGCTCGCGGAAGTGGTAGTCCCAGTAGCACACCGGCGAGAGTTGGCCTACTCTGTCGGGGGAGATTTTCGCCCAGCAGCCCGGAGGAAACATTCGCACATTTTTCAGCAGCGTCCGATCGGTGAAAAAGTTCTGGAACGTGAAGTATTCAACCAATGCCTCCAGGTCGATTTCTCGCCGCATGTCGGGATGTACGAGCATCGCCTTCTGTTCCGAAGCAAACAGGAACCGCTTGCCCTGAAAAGTATAGTACAGGGGCTTGATACCGTACCTGTCGCGCCCCAGGAACAGTTCGCGGGCGGACTTGTCCCATATAGCGAAGGCGAACATCCCGTTGAACCGCTCGAGGCAGGCCGGGCCCCACTGCGCGTAGGCCTTCAGGACGACCTCCGTGTCGGTCCGGGAACGGAACTTCCGCCCGAGGGCTTCCAACTCGCCACGGAGTTCGCGAAAGTTGTAGACCTCTCCGTTGTAGGTGATCGTCAGGCGTCCGTCTTCGGTGGACATCGGCTGGGCGCCGGCCTCGGTCAGGTCGATAATCGCCAGCCTGCGATGCCCCAGGGCCGCCGGTCCGTCAACGAATACACCCTCCCCGTCGGGACCGCGATGGGCGATGGCGCGGGCCATACCCCCCATAACCTCGCTCGAAGCCGCCTGCCCGTCGAAACTGATGATGCCTGCCACGCCACACATGATATATCGAAACTCCGTCGCGATCGGGCCCGGACAAAACTACCCGCCCGAGGCGATCTCCCTTATAGCGGCCGCCACGTACCGGTAATCCTCAGCCGACATGCGATTGTGAAGCGGGATCGCCATCGAATTCCGGTCGCAATCGCGCGATGCGGGCAGATCGCCGCTCGCCAGGGCGAAGCGCCGCCGATAGTACCCCAGCATATGCACCGCATGCGTGCCCGGACGAGTGCTGATACCGCGCTGCTGGAGCCGGTCCATGATCTCGTTGCGCGGAAGGGGCGATTCTGAGGGATCGACGTAACAGACGCAGGACTGCCACGCGTGGACGCCGCCTTCGGGAACCTCGGGCGTCCTCAACCACTCGATATCCGCCAACTCATCGGCGTAATACCCGGCCCACTTGCCGCGCTCGGCGATGAACTTGTCGAGCTTGCCCAACTGCACCACGCCGACGGCGCCCTGGAGATCGGTCATGCGGTAATTGAAACCAAGCAGATTGAACTCGGGAAGCAGATACGGGTGCGCCCCGTGATGCCTCTGCTCTTCGGAGATGCTCGCGCCGTGGTTCCTGAGCATGCTCATCCGCTCGGCGAGCTGGGGCTCGTTTGTAGTGGCCATACCGCCTTCGCCGGTGGTGATGGACTTCCTCGGATGGAACGAAAAAGCGGCCGCGACGCCCAGCGTTCCGGCGGGGCGCCCTTTGTAGACCGCTCCGGCGGCGCAGGCGGCGTCTTCGATTATCGCGATGCCCGGCGCCGCGGCGGCGATCGCGTCGATATCGGCGCAGAGCCCGAACAGGTGGACGGCGATAATCGCTTTCGTCCGGTCGGTGACTTTTCGCGCCGCGTCGGCGGGGTCGAGGGTGAATGTCGCCGGATCCACATCCGCCAGAACCGGCGTGGCGCCGCAGTACAGCACGACGTTGGCGCTGGCGACCCAGGTGAATGACGGTACGATAACTTCGTCGCCTGGCCCGACCTCCATCGCCGCCAGTATCAGGTGCAGAGCGGTGGTGCAACTGCTGGTCGCCAGCGCGAATGTCACGTCGTGCCGCTCGGCGAAGGCCTTCTCGAATTCGGCGACCTTGGGCCCCTGGGTCAGCCAACCGGTCATGATGGGCTCTCGAACGGCCTGCCACTCTTCGTCGCCGGTGTCGGGCTGGGCGATCTGGATGGTCCGCCGCTCAGTCATCGGTTACCCCCGCTTCCCGTTGACGGCGGTCGACCTCGTCCTTGTGCGCGCTTCGCCACTCGATAAGCCGCTCCAGCCCGTCGCGCAGAACGACTTTGGCCTCGAAGCCGATCTGCTCGGCGGCCTTCTTCGGGCAGCCGACGCGGTTCTTGACGAACGTCGCACCGGCCGGCTCGTACTGGATATCCAACTCCGAGCCGGTGATGTCGAGCAAGAGTTCGGCCAGTTCCCTGATCGTGGTCCTCGTGCCCATACCGACGTTGTAATACTCGTCGGTGGTGTCGGCCTTCATCGCGCAGACGTTGGCCGCCGCGCAGTCGCCGACATAGACGAAGTCGTACGCCTGCGACCCGTCGCCATAAACGATCGGCGCCAAGCCGCGATCCAGGCGGTCGAGAATTTTCATGACCACCGCAACGTACGCCCCGCGATAATCCTGCCGCGGACCGTAAACGTTCATGTACCTCAGGCCGACGTAGTCGAAGTGCTTGTCGGTATCCTTGTGCCTGTGGTGCAGGGCGCGGGCCATCTGCTCGCCGGCGACCTTGGTGGCCCCGTAAAAATTCGTGTTGTTGTACGGATGATCTTCGGACATCGGCTCGGTGACCGCATCGCCGTATACCGAAGCGGAAGACGACCAGACCAGGCGTTTGACGCCGTTGTTGATGCACGCCTCGAGCACGTTGAAGGTCCCGCCGATGTTGACCTCGAACGCCGAACGCGGGAACTCGCGGCAGTGCAGCAGCCACAATGCCGCGAAGTGGAACACGCCGTCAATATCCTCCATCGCCCTGTCGAGGATGTCGCGATGCATCAACTCGCCGCCGAGCGGGAAGACATTGACGCGCGGGTCTCGCAGGGCTCGGCGGATGTTCTCCATCGAACCTCGCGAGAAGTTGTCGTAAATGCGTATCTCGGCGAGGTCCTCCCCCAGGAGCGCATCGACGGTATGCGATCCGATCAGCCCGGCCCCGCCGATCATCAGTAAACGTTTGCCCTTCAGATCCATACGTTTTCCCGTCCCAGGGTGTACTGTGCGAACCGGCGGTTAACCATATCGCACCGCCCGCCGACTTGCAAGAACTCAGGCATTGGCGGTCGCGGGATGACCGGCCTTCTTTTCCGGCGGGTCCAGGTTTTTCATGCCAACGCCTGTTAGCCCGTCTTGAAACAAGCACATCTCCGGGTTTGGATTGACTGCGGCGTTTCGTTTCTGTTAAGTCGTGCAGCCTGAAAGGCTGAGATTCGACCCCTTCGACAAGATCAGGGCTGATGAATTTCAGCCCGTTGGGCTGTATCGCTAAAACACGTACAACCGCAGTTCACATTATCGCCGGTTGGAACGGATATTTTTCGGCCAGTGCCAGCGTGTCGGCGAGATTTGTGCAGGCCTCGGTGCAACCGGGCTCCGAGAGGCTCATCGCCGCCGAGCATACCGCCAGGCGGAGAGACTTCTCTGTCTCCCAGCCTTCGTGGATGCCGAACAACATGCCCGCGCAGAACGCATCTCCCGCCCCGGCGGCGCCTTTTATGTAGCCCTGAGGCAGTTGCAGCGACGGCTGCCAGGTCTCCTGTCCGTCGGTCGTAAGCACGTACCCGCCCTCGGGCATGTGAACGCATACCAGACGCCCGACGCCCAGATCCAGCAGATCCTTCGCTGAGGCCCTGAGTGCTTCGATGTCCACTTTCCCATCGGGCTTCACATCATGACCGGTCGTCTTTCCGGCTTCAAATTCGTTGAGGATCGCGTAGTCGGTGTACTTCAACGCCGGCTTTACGATTCCGCCAAATCGATCGCTGTCCTCGCTGACCACGTCAATGCTGGTTGCGATCCCGGCGTCCTGGAATTGTTTCAATATCCTCGCGGCGGCGGTGCCGAACTCGTCGTCAGGTTCGTCCATCCCATCGAGCAGCAGGAGGTATCCGAAATGCACCAGGCGCGCCTTGACCCGGTCTACCGGAACGTGCTGGGGACCGAACAGGGCGTTTGCCCCGCGGTTGTGGAAGAATGTCCGCCGGCCTGAATCCTGGACGACCATAACATTGGTGTACGACGTCGGCGCCTGGTCGCTGACAATCAGGGCCGACGTGTCGATCCCGTTATCGGCGCAATCGGACTGGATGAACCGCCCGTTGGGATCGTCGCCAATAAGCCCGATGCCCTCCAGCGGTATAGGCTCGCCCCCGGCGTCGGGTCCGAACCTGGCGATATCGAGGAGGCAGTTGTACGGCGCCCCTCCGGTACCGCGCTCTTCGCTGAGAATGTTGGCCAGCGTTTCTTCGTGCGGCCAGCGGTCACAAATGTACAGGCGGTCGATAATCCAGTTTCCGCCTCCGGCGATACCGCGTCGTTCCTGGTTCATCGACGCATGGTACATCACGGGGCGGGGCGATGGCAAGGGGGGGCAGGGCGCCATGAAACAGATCTGGAGGATTTGTGGAAATATCCATTTCCCCAGAGCCCGATCTGCGTTAGACTCATCGGACTGGAGATCTGTGGCGGTCGGCGCCGCAATCGTTGGAAGATCATCACCGAACTATTCGTACAGGGATGAGACAAATGAACCAAGAGACACGAAAACTGAATCGACGAAGGTTCCTCAAGACAACTCTCGCCGCCGCCGGCGGCGCCGCAGCCCTGCCGGCGATAATTCCATCGTCAGCCCTCGGAGCCGACGGGGCCACAGCACCCAGCGATCGGATCGGAATGGGCACAATCGGTTATGGCGGGCGGGGACGAAGCGACATGGGCGCGTTCCTGAACAATGCTGACGTTCAGATGCTGGCGGTCTGCGACGTCAAGGGCAGAAGCCGCCAGGCCGGCAAGGGCGCCGTCGACAGCAGATACAAGAACAAGGACTGCAAGGCCTACATCGACATCCGCGAACTGCTGGCGCGGAAGGATATCGACGCGGTCCTGATCGCCACCGGCGACAACAACCACTCGATGGTGGCTATCGAGGCGGCCAGGGCGGGCAAGGACATGTACTGCGAGAAGCCCATGAGCGTGACGATCGCCGAATCCCGCGCCGTGTCCGACACGATGAAGCGGTTCTCAAGAATATTCCAGTGCGGTACGCAGCGGCGCAGCGTCGGAAACTTCGTCTGGGCGGCGAACCTGGCCCGCTCGGGCAAGCTCGGCGAAATGAAAGCGGTCCACGCGGAAAAGCACCGTTCGGATTCGGGCGTGTACTTCACCGTCCTTCCGACCGAGCCCGAGCCCGCTCGCGAAGTTATGGACTGGAACGGGTGGTTGGGACCGGCAATGTGGAGGCCTTACAACTCCAAGTACCATGCGCGTCAATTCTGGTTGGCCCACGGCGATTTCTCCGGCGGGTCGATCTGCGAATGGGGCAGCCACACCGTCGATATCTGCCAGTGGGCCCTCGACGCCGACGACACCTCGCCCATACACTACGAAACGACCAACAATCGAGGCGACATACAAGCCACCTACGCCAGCGGCGTGAAGCTGATCATACGCAAGGGACTGCGGTTCGGCTCGTGCCCGGTGAGGCTCGAAGGCTCCGAAGGCTGGGTCGAGACCGGCGACTCGGGCCAGTTCGAGGTCTACCCGAAATCGCTGATGGCCGAACGGAGATTCAAAGGCGGATACCCCCAGAACAACCACGTACGGGAGTTCCTCAACTGCGTAAAGTCGCGCAAGCAGCCGGTGGCGCCGGCGGAGGGTGCTCACCGATCGATCTCCGCCTGCCACGTGTCCAACATCTGCGTGCGCCTCGGACGACCGGTCAAATGGGACCCGGTCAAGGAAGAGTTCCCCGACGATCCCGAAGCCAATCGGCTGGTGTCGCGTGCGTACCGCCATCCATGGCGACTGTAGATGCCAACACCGCACCGTTACGTTATCAACAGTCCAACCGCCAACAGGAGTAAAACCAATGAATCGTAAGATGCGACACATGCAAGCAGTCGCTGTGTTGTGCCTGGCGGCAGTTCTCTTTGTCGGAGTCGCCGGAGCCGCCGATGCAAAGACAAAAGCGGCGAAAGAAAAGCAACTCATCGAGACGCTGAAAGGCAAAGCCCCCCAGGCTGAAAAGGACCTGGCCTGCCGCGAACTGCAGGTTATCGGAACCGAGGCCTGCATAGACGCCCTGGCGGCGATGCTTACCGACGTCAAGCTATCGCACATGGCCCGCTACGCATTGGAGCCGATGCCCTATCCCAGGGCCTCCAAGGTCATGCGCGACGCCCTGGACAAGACCAGCGGACCGACAAAGGTCGGGCTCCTGATCTCGCTCGGTTTCCGCAGGGACGCCGCGTCCGCCGGCGTGCTGACCGCACTGCTCAAGGACAAGGACCCCGCCGTCGCCGGCGCATCGGCCGCTGCGCTGGGACGCATCGGAACGCTCGAGGCTGCGAAAGCTTTAGGCGCCTTCCGCGGAAGCGCCGACAAGGCCCTCCAGGTAATCGTCGCCGAAGCCTCCCTGACCGCGGCGGAACAGTTGGCCCAAGCCGGAAAGCAAGACGAAGCAGCCAGTATCTGCAAGGAACTGCAAGCGGACAAATGGCCCGCCCACGTGCGATTGGGAGCGTTCGTCGGACTGCTGGGCAGCGGCGGAGAAGATGCGGTTTCCCAGGCGGTTGCGGCGATATCGGGCAAGGATGCGGCGATGCGGGCGGCGGCTATCTCGCATGTCAGCAAACTCAAAGGCAAGGATGTGGGCAAACGCCTCGCCGTCGGGCTCGACAAGCTGCCCGCCGGCGCCCAGGCGCTGCTCATAGAAGCCCTGGGCGACCTCGGTGACGCGGCGGTGCTGCCGACGATCGTCAAGTCCGCCTCAAACGCTGACGCCGGCGTCAGGATGGCGGCGATCAGGGCCATCGGGAAGATCGGCGACGTCAGTTGCGTCAAGCTGCTCTGCAATACTGTAGTCTCCAGCAAGGACAGCTCCGAGCAGCAGGCGGCGGTCAACAGCCTCCACGGTCTCAAGGGCGACAAGGTCAACTCCACTATCGTTGCATCCATGAAAACCGCCCCCGCTGAAGCCAAAGTCAAACTGATAGAGGCGTTAGTAACGCGCAAGGCGACCGAGGCCGTGGGCGACCTGGTATCCCAAGCCAAGGGTCCCGACGCCAAGGTGCGAATCGCCGCGTTGAGGGCGCTGGGGTGGATCGCCCAGCCAGCAGACATCAAAGCCCTCATTCTACTGGCTGTCAAACCGGTTGACGATCCGGCCAGATCCACCGCGGAACTGTCAATAGTGCAGGTGGCCAGGAAGATCGCCGACGATACCACGCGTGCCGACGCCGTCTTGGAGGCCCTGAAGGACGTCGGCAGCCTCTCGGCGACGTGCTCGCTCCTGCGGGTCCTCGGCGGTATCGGAACCGCCAAGGCCTTCGAAGTGGTCGCTTCGGCGCTGAAGGGCACGAACGCCGAGATTCGAGACGCCGCGGTTCGTGCCCTGTCCGACTGGCCCGACTCACGGTCGCTGGATGCGCTGCTTGCCGTGATCAGAACGACTGACAATCCAAAGCACCGCGTCCTTGCGATGCGCGGGTGCGTGCGGATTCTGATCCTCGGCGACTGCACCGTCCAACGCACGCTGGCGAGCTATCGCGAGTTGATAAAAGCTTCCAAAACACCCGAGGACACCAAGCTCGTTCTCTCCGGACTCGGTGCGGTGGCCGATCCGGCTGCACTGGAAGTTATTGAGCCTTTCATGGCCAAGAAGGAATTCCTCGCCGAAGCCGAGTTCGCCAAGCTCGGCGTCGCACGAGCGATTATGGGCTCGTCTAGCAAGCTGTCGAAAACAGTAGCCACCGACCTGAAGAAGTCGAAGAACCGGACCGTCGCCAACCAGGCCAACTGGATAGTCAAGTCGCTCAGAGGCATCAAGCCCGACGCCGTTTCTGCGGGCAGTTGGAAGTCGCTCTTCAACGGGAAGGACCTGACCGGATGGCACGCGACGGGGACGGCGATCTTCAAGGTCGAAGACAACTGCCTCGTCGGAACGCAGACTACTGGTAAGGGCGGGGATATCTGGACCGACGCCGAATACGACAACTTCGAGCTGCGGGTCACGTACCGCGTGGTCTGGCCGGCGAACAGCGGTTTCTGGTTCCGCCATAACGGCAAGAAGGGTTACCAGTACGACGTGCTGAAATACAAGCGCCCGGTGGCGTTCAGCGGGACGCTCTATTGCCCCGGCAAAATGTTCATCACAAAAAATCTCGACGAGTCGCTCGAGAACCGAGACGGATGGAACACCGCCCGCATCCGCGCCATGGGCGACGATCTGACGTTGTGGCTTAACGGAAAACGCACCGGACACTGCACCGACAATACCCTCGCCAAGGGCCGCGTAGGAATCCAGATCCATCCGGGAAACGGATTCAAGGGTATGCAGATGGTCATCAAAAAGGTGGAAATCCGAGCCCTGAACAAGTAAATATTGACAGCAAATACTAACCACGGGAGATCGCAAGCTAATGAGTACAAAAGAAATTGCTCAACGGGCCCTCGACCAGGGCAAGGGTATCGTGCGTTTGACCCCGACGTGGGTTCCGCGCGTCTTCTGCGTACCGGGACGCCGGATCAAACTGCATCCCGACGACTACTACGCCCTCGGCGGAAACCGAGGCGGAATCGACGAGCGGTGGTTCTCGTCGACCACGCCGGCGGACAACGGACCGGAGACCAGCGTTAACGAAGGGCTGAGCCATATCGTCGTCGAGGGTGAAACGGTCCTGCTCCGCGACGCCGTCGACGAACTTGAGGCTGAGATCCTGGGCGACAAGCTCTGGAACGCCTGCAAGTGCTGGCCGATGTACTCGAAGTTCTTCGACAACCAGGGCGCCCTTCCGCTGCACATCCATCACGACGACGAGTTCGCCGCCCGCGTCGACGCCGTAGGGAAGCCCGAGGCGTACTACTTCCCGCCACAGGCCAACAACCACGGCGGGGACTTCCCATACACGTTCTTCGGACTCCAACCGGGCGTGACGAAAGACCAGGTCCGCGATGTGCTGGCGAACTTCACCGACGGCGACAACCACATAACCGACCTGTCGGCCGCATATCGCCTCTGGCCCGGAACGGGATGGAACCTCCCGCCCGGAGTGCTGCACGCGCCGGGCAGCCTGTGCACCTACGAACCGCAGAAGGCCTCCGACGTCTTCGCGATGTACCAGTCCATCACGGGCGACAAGGTCATTCCCGAAGAACTGCTCTGGAAGGATACGCCCGAAGACCAGAGGGGAAATTTCGACTATCTCGTCGACGTCATCGACTGGGAACAGAACACCGATCCGGAATTCCGGGCAAAGCACTTCTCGCCCCCGATCCCCGTTCGACCGCTCGATGAAATGCGGGCCGAAGGATTCGAAGAACGCTGGATCACCTACATGTCGAAGGATTTCAGCGCAAAGGAGCTTACCGTCCTGCCCGGCGCCAGCGTCACGATAAAAGACGGCGGACCTTACGGGCTGATCCTGATGCAGGGGCACGGGACGATGGGCGTCTGGAACATCGAAACGCCGACGCTGATCCGCTACGGGCAACTGACCAACGACGAGTTCTTCGTATCCGCCGCGGCCGCCGCCGAAGGCGTTACCATCGCCAATCCCAGCGACGCCGACCCGATCGTGATGCTCAAACACTTCGGCCCGGACGCGCACGACAACATGCCGGAAATCGGCTGACCGACCGCCCCGGCGGTAATCGAAAGGACAAGCTATGTCAGATCACACCAATAACTATCCCAAACTGCACAATGCCGCCTGGCCGGGCGTCGTCGGAAAAGGCGGCGACGGCGGCGAACCAATCATCGAACTCGAAACCATGCTGGACCTGACGTGCGCCGCGGAAGTCGACGGCGTAAAGTTCGACGGGGTCGACCTGTTCCTGTTCGCCCCGCACGTGGATATCGACGCTTCAGACGACGAACTCCAGCGCCTGGCCGATATGGTGCGCCAGCGGAACCTGGAGATCGGTTCGGTAGTCGCGCCTGTATGGGGTCCCACAGGCGGCGGGTCGGCGATGGGCGACGAGACCGAGCGGGCGCAGTTCCTCGCCCAGGTTCGCAAAGGCTGCCGGATCGCCAGGCAACTGCGCGGCCTCGGCGTCCGACCGAACGGTTCGGTGCGTATCGACTCGGCGATCGATCCCGGTTCGTGGTCCCAGGACCCCGAAGGCAACCAGGCACGCATCGCCGAAACGCTCCGCCAGGCGTGCGATATCGCGGCCGAACACGGCGAACAACTCACCGCCGAGGGCGAGATATGCTGGGGCGGAATGCACAGTTGGAAACGGATGACCGAGCTGCTGGCGATGGTCAACCGGCCCGATACGCTCGGTTTCCAGGCCGACATGGCGCACACGCTGCTCTATATGCTCGGATACAACGCGCCCGAGGATGCGATGCTGCCGGAAGACTTCGACTGGAGCGACACCGGGACGTTCGACGCGGCCTACGCACAGCTTTGCGGGGCGCTCCAACCGTGGACAAACGACCTGCACATAGCCCAGAACGACGCGACGGTTAAAGGCGGCGGCTCGCACGACAAGACGGGCAAACATTGCCTGCCAAACGATCCCGACGGAAAGCTCGATATCACCAAGTACGCGGGATACTGGCTTCGCAATCCCGCCGGCGAACTGAGCAAACGCTTCAGGCATATCTGCTGGGACGGATGCATGTTCCCCAACGAAACAATGATGCAGCCGCAGACGTGGAACGATATCCTGGCGGCAATGCTGGACGTCCGCGACGCGCACGGATGGCGGGAATAACGCCTCGCCCGCAAACGCAATCTCTTGCAACCAATTGAAAGGATCACGCAGATGAAACCCTTGAATGTCGGAATGATCGGTTACGGTTTCATGGGCCGGACTCACTCAAACGCATACAGCAAGGTCTCACACTTCTTCGACCTGCCATACAAACCCGCGCTCCGCGTGATCTGCGGACTGGTCGAAGAGCAGGCCAAAGCCTTCGCCGAGAAATGGGGATTCCAGTCCCACACGACCGACTGGCGGAAGGTCATCGAAGACGAGAACGTCGACATCGTGGACATCTGCGTGCCGAACAACATGCACGCCGAGATCGCCATCGCAGCCGCCAAAGCGGGCAAGGCGATCATCTGCGAAAAACCGCTGGCGATGAACGCCGCACAGGCACAAGAGATGGTCGACGCCGTCGAGGCCGCCGGAGTAGCCAACCTCGTCTCGTTCAACTATCGACGCGTGCCGGCGGTGACGCTGGCCAAGCAGCTTATCGACGAAGGCCGCCTGGGCAAAATCTTCCACTACCGTGCCAACTTCCTGCAGGACTGGACGATCTCCGCCGAAGTCCCCCAGGGCGGAGACGGAACGTGGCGCCTGGACGCATCCGTCGCCGGATCAGGCGTCACCGGCGACCTGCTGGCACACTGCATCGATACGGCGCTATGGCACAACGGGCCGATCTCGTCGGTCAACGCGATGACCGAAACGTTCATCAAGCAGCGCCTCCACGCAGAGACCGGGCAGGCCCAGAAGGTCAGCATCGACGATGCGTGCACCTTCTTCTGCCGCTTCGACAACGGCTCGCTGGGCAACTTCGAGTCGACCCGCTACGCCCGAGGCCACAAGGCCTTGTACACCTTCGAGATCAACGGTGAACACGCCTCGATCCGCTGGGACCTCCACGATCTGGGCCGCCTGGAATACTTCGAGCATCGCGACGAGGGCAGGGTCCGCGGATGGCGGTCGATACACGTCACCGACGGCGACCACCCGTACATGAACAAGTGGTGGGTGCCCGGCCTGCAGATCGGTTACGAGCACAGCTTCGTCCATCAGGTCGCCGACTTCCTGACCGCGATGGACGCCGGCAAGCCGTGCAGCCCGACCTTCGCCGAGGCCCTCGAGACCCAGAAAGTCTGCGACGCGGTACTCCAATCCGCCGCCGAGAAACGCTGGATCGAGATCGGAAGCTAGCCTTTTTACCGCCGAATATCACACTGCCGACCGGTCGTAAGCCACGCTACAATCGTGGCTTCGGCCGGTCGGTTTGCTTGCGCCAATCGCCTATGTCACAAATGGTTCACACCTTGTTCCGCTATCCGGCCCGCTGTCATATCGACTATTGTAGTTATTAGCCGCCTCGCCACCCACCACAACCCGACCGCACATCCGACGTTACGCACATCTGCCCACCGGCCGCACCACCGCAATCTCAATCCGCCGAACGGTTGACAATGTCGAAACTGTGAACCGGCTGCGCGGGCAATTTTCCGCGTCTCAGAACCAGCTAACACGCAATAACGTCTTACTATCTCAATCGTTACATCCGCACACAGCCAGCCGACAAGTCACGCCGCCGCCGGGTGGTATGTCACAGGGTGTCACAGGGGCCAATCGGTCCCGCCCTGCTCATTAATCGCGCCAGTTGCTCGGGAAGCAGCAGACTGGCGGCATCGTGGAATCATAAGTTTTTGCGAAGACGTGAACGCGCCCGACTGCATGGCCGCGACGGCCCGCCTCCCGGTGCGCAGCTGCTATCAATCCCGCCATCCTGACCGTGATCAAGCCAAATGCAACACCCATCGCCTCCAAACGCTGCTGGTCTTCCGGGGCCTCAGAGGTAAACAGGTCGGCTTCACACGCCTGTTCGAACGCCGCCTGCAGATCCTCCATCCCGGTCAAAACGAACTCGTCGGCGCCGACGCCCTCGTATTCGCCAAGGCTGTCTTCCAGATCCGCCAGCAATTCGCCCACGGGCATTTTGAAGGTCATGCCCGTCAGCCGCCATTGATCGCTGTTAATCTCGAACGCCACCATCTCCACGAAAAGGGCCGTAACGTCGAACTCCTTCGCCCCGTCGTCATACACGCCAGCCAACCAACTCGCCGCCTGGTCGACCTGCCCGCCAAAGTCCCGCCCGATAACCGCATGAAATGGCGTTTCCGGTACGATCCGCCGCAAGTCGCTCTCCAATCGACCGATGAACTTCCGCACATCCCCCCCGCAATGTAGAATTCCTTGGCTGTGGAACGCTCTCGCCAGACGCCCACCGCCGCAACCAGACAGAGAACCGGCCCGCCGATGTACACCAACGGCCAGGATAAGGCGCCGGCCCACAGGTAGCCCACCACCACAGCGGCAAGGAGCAGTGAACCCGCAGCCAAGCCAATAGTTCCCCAAGTCCGCCGATAGAGTTCCTGTGCGATCGAGCAGACCAGGAAAACCAGACCGAGCAGCACAACAGCGACGCTCCGCGGCAGATCCCACCACCACACGCCAAATACCAGCATCGCAAGAGCGACCAGAACATCACACACAACCCACACCCTGCGTTTATTCGACGCCGCCCGAAATCTCTCGATAATCGCCATTAGAGTCACTCCGTCCACTCGTCGTCAGCCGCTTGCGGCTTAGCAGATTCTATTGCAGCATCGCTCATACATACAGCGGTAAACCACGGCGTAAGGCTTTCTTTCTACCACCCATCTCCGCCGATGGCTGCGACGTGGCAGGCGGGAAATCACGGAAAGCACTGACGGGGTAACGGCCACGGCGACTGCAGGAAGCCTATGGCGAAGTTGGAAGCAGGGAGCGACGCCGTCCACCGTCCACTGCCGCAGATCCGCCGGCGGGATCACTGGGCTTTTTGCCGTTGACTGTCACCTGCTCAACTGTTCTACCCACAACTATCTCGCTTGTCCTGAGTTCCGTCGAAGGGCGCAGCGCGCCTTAAACAATCGAAAAACAAAAGCTCTACCCGGACTGCAAACTTAATATTTAAAGCCTGACCCCGATGTCCTCGATGTCCTTGTAAGATATGAGATAATAGCTGGTTATGAGCACCAAAGAAAAAATCTTTGCCACACCGAGATTTTCTGGTTGACATGGTATATACTTAGAGTTATACTTCTGGTGATAAACACAGGTATATATCTGGAGCGCAAAAATGGATCCTGAAAAGCTTAAGGAATTACGGGGAAAGAAGAAGCTGAAAATGAGCCAGCATGAACTGGCCAAGGCATTGAGTGTCAGCTTTGCCACGGTCAATCGCTGGGAAAGTACGAAGAAGGAAACACATAGAGACATCCCACGTGAAACAGCGAGGTTGCTGGAGAGCCTAGACGAGCTTTTCGACAAGAATGGTGACTCCGATTCGGAAGTATCCCGTGACGATATACGAGAGGCGGTGGAGGCCGTTGGGGTCGCTGGTGTAGTCGCACGGGCAGTGATGGCCGGTTGGCTTTCTACGGCATCCGTGATGAGATTGGCTCTGCTTCCCACTTTGGGGTGGGTAACCGGAATAGCGGGAGCGTCAGTCATGGGCTATGCGGCAGCAATGCCCTTTTTTGCAAGTACCAAGAGCAAAGGAAATGAGTCCTCTGAGGACAAAGGAGACATAGAATGAATCGAAAAGGTAAGATAAATCCGGACTGGTGGGACATCGCACTGGAAGTGACAGGGTTTGTCCTCCGCATGCTAAGACGCATCAGGAAATAGCGAAATCAGGAAAGGATTCATTAGAGCCGTCCTTCGCGATCAAGCCTCTAATCCTCGTAGGCCTCGAATGAGATAAAGGGTTAGTGGTCGAACACAAGGAAAAACACAATGGCTAAAGGTGACCATATTTTCGTGTCCAAAACCGGGTACTCACACCATGGAATAGACATTGGCAATGGGAAAGGAGTTGCAGGATGGGGGCTTTATAAGATTGGCAAATGGATAACAGGATAGTCGGAATAGCGGGAGCGTTGGTTATGGCCTATACGGTTGCAAGGCCTGTCAAGGGGCGGGCAAACTGTACCACTTGAGTGAAGGGATTGGTCCTCTGGTAGGCTTTGTGATTCCCATGTCGGGAAGCACAAAGGATCCCGCCAGTGGTCAACAAACTCAACAACGTAAAACGGGGCAGGACTATTTTATCTTCTTGTTTCATATGTAGTTAGCTGCTTCTTCCGTTTCTGTTGCTTATCTAAAACGCAGCGGTTTTGGCAAAACAAGCCTCTAAGGCATTGATAATAAACAATATACAATAGTTGTGAGCCTTTTTATACTCTCAGCCGCCAATCTTCTTATTACAGCCGGTTGGGGCATATGCTTCTGGATGACCGGCAAGAAGATCCGCCTCTTCGGCAAGGCGGTCCTGTTCAGACGAGGTCGTGTGTACATGAACGTGAGTAGCGCCTTTGCCGGCGGCGCATGCAGAGTGTGTCGGATCATTGATCCGTTCATTGAGATCGCCTTGCCCAATGTAGATGGGAACCCAGACATTGTTGACGACTTTGGTGAAAATGTAGTTCCCGTTTTGTCCGGCGTTACAGGTGAAAAGCAGCGGGTATGACCAGTACCCGTACCTCTTCTGGGAGGCCCCGGTCCAGTAGATTTCAGGTTCAGCCATATTCCGTGTCCTTCAGCTACATACCTCTTCATACTGCCTGCGGTTTACCGTGCGAATTGTAGCAACTCCCGTTGCGATAACAAACACATTCCCCAGACACATACATCCGACCCATCCTATGATTCCGGCAGTTCGGTAAACATCAAATAAATGAGGAACTGGCTTGACGGCGGATTATTACGTATATAGCCGTCTGTTGGCCGTAAGGATGGGAATATCGGCGCCCTTGAAATCTGCATCGTGTGTAACCAGCGTCAACCCCCCGCTCTTGCAGAGTTCCCGGATAATCTGGTCATTGAAATCGTGAGGACCCGACTCAAATTCGGCCAGAATCGCTGCAACATCAACAACACCAAAGCCCGATTCGTATCGCTCGGCTTGTTCTATTATCTTCCTCGCGTTGACTGCGATCTCTTTTGAAACGTCCGCAAAATCATCGCTTTTCCGAAAATCCTTAAAGCGCGCAGGCTTCGACGCTCTTGGCAGTTGCGCGAACTCCCATCGCGCGAAACTGTTGATGAACTCCGAGAGTACCAAGACGTCCACGCATATCGTGCATCTGCTCGTTCGCATGTCACGCAATGCCGCTGAGTATACTCTGCTACGCCAATTCGGAGATGTTGTGGGCCCATAGACGGACAACCATATATTGGCATCCAGAAAGAATCTGTCTGTTCCCGCAAAGGAATGCCGCCGAATATCACTCGTCATCTTGTTGTGGGTCATCATCGTCTGTCCCCAGGATTTGGTTTGTCGCATTCGTGAATCTGTCCGGTTCCTTGAAGAACTCTTTTGCACGGTCCACGACTCGTTTTAACAGCGTCAAATCGCCTGGCAACATATCTGTCGGGGGCAGAAGATGCTCCCTGATCTCATCCTCCGAGTACTCGCCGTACAGCCGTCCCACAGCGGTATTGAGGAACGCGGAGGTCAGGTCCTTCACCTTCATAAACGAAAGGCAGACGTCCTTCCCTTGGCGCAACGCATCAACAATGGCCTGATGCACCCTCTCGCCGTCTTCGGATGCAGTGCAGAACTCACTGTCCGCCACATCGCGAACAATGATAACCGTGCATTCGGACATAACAACACCTCAACAATCGCTTAGAAAACATCCTTTGGATCTATCTCGGACTTCAGACGGTAGTTCTTCTTGTCCGCCGCATTGATTTCAATGTTAACAACAGTACCAGGGAATGGCGAGCTAAACTTTTTGCGGAGCACTTGATGATCCCCGTAACATGTCCAGTAACCCGCGTCGGAGGCGATCTGCAAGCGGCCCCCATTCAGCACCAGAAACTCTCTTATGAGCTTCAACCCCAAACCGCCCGGGGTTCCACTCTCTTGGCGACGAGTCGTATTCTGGCCTTTCATCGCCCAGTCAATCGCCTCTTCCGGCAGCAGGTCCTGTCCCGTGTTGTCAAAGATGACTTTGCGCATACCATCACCCAGATCAGAAACCGAGAAGTCCAGGCGCCTATTCGTGCCGCCCGGGAACAATTGGCCGCAAGCAAATATGCCTCGCTTGCTGTTCGAGTGGTATACGGCATTCTGAAACATCTCCGATATGCTTCGACGGAACTCTACACGGAGGGCAGCGGTCATCCGAGGAATCCCCTTACCGACGAAGTGCTTGGCCACATAATTTTTGAAAGCTTGAACGTCGGATTGTTCAAATTTCTGATATTCAATCGTCGTGCCGTGTGTATCCGGTTTCTTCACACGGTCGAAACCGAAATTGGGAAGAAAACCATTCTTCTGGAGAATACTCATTACTTTCTGTTGCACACCAAACAGTCGGAGACCTCCAACTGTTTTGCGAGCAGAAAGCACTGCCCCGAAAGGTGCGCACATGTTGGCTTCGAACCACGTCACGTCAGACATGTCGATCTCGATCCGGTCTTCATCGCAATACTTCAGATGATCGTAGAGGTCGATCATTTGCTGAAATCCAGCAAAATCAGTTCGAACATTCCTCAGAATAAACGCCATGTTCCAACCTCTGTTTTGTCCAAGAGCGTGATCGCTCCGCTCACAGACATCACAATACTCCAGGTGATTCCAGTTGTAAAGCAATCTCGCATTTGAATCTTATCTGCCTGGCTAGTGCTCTGTTACTTGTGATATGATGGATATTATATGGTCTTTTTGCCGATAGGGTAGGCATACCCAGGTAAGGAGACCTGCCATGAAGAAGAAGTATATCGTGACGTTGACACAAGAGG
>JADHXQ010000095.1 GCA_016782885.1 Phycisphaerae bacterium
AGTCGGAACTCATGGTCGCCATCGCAGACGAGTGCGAGTTGACCAAGAAGCAGGTAGCCGCCGTCCTCGATTCGCTGGCGTCAAACATCGCCGGCAGTCTCAGCAGCTGCGGGCTTTTTGTCCTGCCCGGCCTCCTGAAGATCGAAAAGAAGCAAGTACCGGCGAAACCGGCGCGCTTTGGCGTCCCGAATCCCTTCAAGCCAGGTGAGTCGATGGACGTCAAGGCCAAACCGGCCACGACCAAAATCAAAGTTCGTCCGCTCAAAGCCCTCAAGGCAATGTAAGCGGACGACGCTTTACACGGTAGAATACACCAGGGCGGACCGGGACGCGTCCCGGTCCGCCCTGTGTCGATCTACGCCGAGTTCAAAGTCCCCGGGTCTCCGCGCAGGTCATGGCTCCCCGCCAATTATTTCTCGAGCAATCTCGTCCACCACTGCGACCGCCGGCCCCTGGCGACGTCAACCGGTAGCGACGCGAGCATCGCGCTGCCGATATCCGAAGCATCGCGGGCCAGACACTGCATCTCCCGTACAACAGAGTTGGCGGCGAATTCTTCAACGGTAGCCAGCGAATCGTCCACGATCGCGGGTGCAGGTGGAATCTTCTCAAGTATATCCCCACCTGCCCCATCGATATTCGGCGCTATGGGCGCCGGCGAGTTGACCGCGAGGCGACTCATCACGACAAGCGTTATCGCCAACAGCACACCGGCGGCCAGCGCCGCGGCGCCAATGGCGTATCGACGAAACGTCAACACCCTGCCTCGCCGGCCTGCTTCAGTTCGAATTGACGCCACAATCCTGGCGTGCAGTTCCGCACTCAACGGTTCTTCAGGCGGAACGTCGCGGCGCAATGCGGCGTCGAGCAACTCAAAGCGTTCGGGATTGTTCGGGTCATATGACATACTTCACCTCACCTGATCCTGCATTAGATCGTTTGTCCCCTACCGGACTCGTGGTCCCGCGATCGCAATCTTCTACTTCGATGCATTCAGCCAATTTCTTCCGCCCGCGGTGAAGCAGAACCTTAACGTTGCTCACCGAGGCGCCCATTATCCCGGATATCCGGCTGACGGGCATATCTTCGGCGTACTTCAACCACACCGCGGTAAACTGGGATTCCGGAAGCACGCGCCGCGCATGGTCCCAGATGTTGCGATGTTCTTCTTCCTGCGACACCAGTTCGTCGGCGCTCCTGACCGCAGCGACGCTCAACTCATCCGGCACCGCCATGGTAATCTCGGACCGCCGCCGGCCGTGGCTTATCGCGACGCGAGTAGCTATCGTAAACAACCACGTCGCCAGGGGACGCGAACTGTCATATCTCGCCAGCCCGCGAAAAGCCTTCAGAAATGTCTCCTGCACCAGATCCTCGGCCGTATGCACATTGCCCACACGCTGGCGTATATATCGAAGCAGCCGCGGGCCAAATAGCCCGACGACCGCTTCGAACGCCGACACTTCCCCCCCTTGCGCCATACGAGCAAGCTCTTCAGCACAAGGTTCGGTCGGCTCGAGTTTTGCCGTTGCAACACTCACTGTCGTTTCGCACTGCTATTCCCGCATTTCTTCATCGCCTCGCCGCAAACCGCGCTTGCGAGGCCCGAATTGGGCGCGATGCTCCTGGATGAAAGCCAATATTCTCGCAACAGACTTCACGGGTATCGTGGCATCTACTTGCACTTCCTTGCCTTTCCCGCCGACGTCGATCTTCTCACCGAGATTCTGCAAGTCGGCGAACTTCTCCTGCTGGCGCATCATCATGCCCAATGCCAGGAAACCCTGAATGAAAGTTCGCATGTTCACCGCGTCCTCGTCGCTTCCAGCGAGTACACGCACGCTGACAAACACGCTGCCGTCGGCCTCGCCGCCCTGCCCCGAAACCGCACTGACTCCCTTCAGGATCAGGGCGCGGGGGGCCTTGCCCTTGGGAAATACAATCTTGTCAGCGGCAAGAACGAAAAAGGCGCCTTTGGCAATTTCAGGCAGCGATTCGATCGCGTTGGTCTTTGCGAGGCTGTCAGCCTTTCCATCGAGCACGTCCAAGGCGCCCGCGAGCCTCTTGAGATCAGTGGCGATGACGATAGTCTTGTTGTCGTAGAAACAGGCGTAACTGGTTTCAGCTTTATCGCTGTGCTTCTTCACCTCTGTCCACTGGTGGATTACGTGCCGGCCATGTTCAGCAGACTTGTACGATTTCTTGGCTTTCAAAAGATCGATGAGTTTATCGCTCGCCACCGTCACATCCACCACAAGCACGCCGGCGCGATCGCCAAGTTGCGGACCGTACGCCGTGATGCCCCGAATGTCGGTAAGAGGATCGCAGCCAAACTCCTTTTTCATCGCCTCGATGCCCTTGGCGAATCCTTCCTTCTTCTCAGCAACCGCCAGGAACATCTTGCCCAATTCGGACGTCAGAATCGCATCGATATCCGCGTGGGCCACCCATGATGCGTCTCCGGCGACAACCTTGGTGTTCAGCGCACCGCCAAATACCGTCGAGGAAATCAGCGTTGTCACTATCGCACTGAGAATAAGTTTCTTCATCTTCATCGTTCAGGCTCCTTACTAACTTATTATATCGTACCAGGTCGCTCGTCCATAAGCCTCTGGTTCATCCGAATACCGCGCAACGCCTCAAGGCCTTCAGCAGGGCACGTTTCGTACCTGCTATGATATACGCACCCCGGAGCCAAAGGTTACACCACCGACAAAACTCTTTGCGCCACAATATCTGACGTTAACCGAGTTTCAGGGAGATCGGTCTCTTGAACTGCAGCGCCACTCCCGACAATACTTCGCCGGGCATTACATCCTGGCGCACGACCGTCGCGGCGACCGAGAAGCAGTCAACCCCACTCGACTCGCGCGGCACGCAAAACGTCAGGTCGACTTTGCTGTCCACATCGGGCGCCTGCGAAACAGGAACCGACATATATACCCCGCCGTCAGACAAGTCGCCGGATGCAATTGTCGGCGGAACGTCACCGGCGGACGAGTAGAGTGTCACCGGGCATGCCAACCTGTAGCGTTTGTGTCTTCGATTGTCCTGTGATTCGTATCTGGTCATTTGCGTCTCTCCTTGTTCATTGAGCAATTTCGTTCATGATCTTGCTCCTCTACCTGCCGTATCGACGCCGCGATCGAGCACCTTTCCTAAGGGCGGAGCTTTTTTCTGCGACATAACCACTGTACTATTCGACCGTTACAAGCCATTACTCTATGTTCTGGCAGATATTCTTTTGCTAAAGGATTCCTCTTTTTTCTCCATCTTCTGCATCTTGTCTATTTTAACATCGATCTTATCACCGCCCACACGCCCGGCAAGACCACGCACCACCACCTGATACGTCACCACCCCCGAAAGCAATTGATGACCGGCGGTAGTCAACTCCAACTGCCGCCCTGTTATGGTCAGATACGATACCCGTCTCCCGGGATACTCATACTCAAAAACGGTTCAACACTTGCAATCGTCAGGAAAGTTCGTCAATATTACTTGAAATCCGCCTTGGTGCAGACTCTCCGCCCGCGGCGGTCGCGGGCAGGATTCGTTTGATAAAATGGGTTTGTCTTTATGGAGTTAATCGATGAACGGATACTGTGGCCAGATACTTAGAATCGACCTCACCGCAAAACAGATATCAACTGAACCCCTCGATCCCGAAATAGCCAAGAAGTTTATTGGCGGGCGCGGCTTGGGCACGTACTACATGTACAAGGAGGTGGACCCCAAAGTCGATGCACTTTCACCAGACAACAAGTTCATTCTCGCCACCGGTCCGATCACCGGGTCCCCTGCCCCGACCGCGGCGAGATACATGGCGATCACGAAAAGCCCGTTGAGCGGTACGATCGCCTCGAGCAATTCCGGCGGGTTCTGGGGCCCCGAGTTCAAATTCGCCGGATATGACGCACTCATCGTCGAGGGCAAGAGCGACGAGCCCTGCTACATCAGCATCCGGGACGACAAGGTCGAGATCCGCGACGCGACGAAATACTGGGGCATGCTGACCTCCGAGACTACAGATGCGCTGCTCGAGGATTTTGGCGATCCGAAGGCTCGCGTGCTGATGATCGGTCCTGCCGGCGAAAGGTTGAGCCCGCTCGCCGCGGTAATGAACGAGAAGTCACGTGCGGCCGGTCGCAGCGGCGTGGGTGCCGTCATGGGCAGCAAGAACCTCAAGGCCATCGTGGTCCGCGGCACGGGCAGGGTCGCCGTTGCCGACGCCGACGGTTGCGGCGAAGTATTCAAGGGCCTGAGAGGTATTCTCAAAGAACATCCGGTCACCGGCGGCGGGTTGCCGACGCACGGTACGGCCGTTCTTGTCAACGTCATCAATTCAAATGGGCTTTATCCCACTCGTAACTTCCAGCGGTCCTACTTTCCCGACGCCGACAAGGTTTCCGGCGAGGTGCTCACGGAGCAATATCTGACCGGTAAGGACGTCTGCTATCGCTGCCCGATCGGATGCGGACGTATGACCGAGGTTGACGGGGTCGCCGGTGGCGGTCCGGAATACGAAACAATCTGGGCGTACACCGCTGACTGCGCCGTCAATGATATGACCGCGGTGATCAAAGCCAACAGGTTGTGCAACGAATACGGGCTTGACACTATCAGCACCGGGGCGACCATCGCCTGTGCTATGGAAATGAACGAACGGGGCCTGTTCAGCGAAGAGGAACTCGCCATCGGACCGCCCCTGGAGTTCGGATCGTCCCAGGCAATTGTCGAGTGGACCCGTTTGATGGGCATCGGTGAAGGCCTTGCCGGCAAGATGGCGCAGGGCTCGTATCGCCTGGCCGATTCTTACGGCGCGGCCGAGCTGTCCATGACCGTCAAAAAGCTGGAAATGCCCGCCTACGACCCGCGAGGCATACAGGGGCAGGGGCTGCAGTACGCCACCTCGAACCGCGGCGGGTGCCACGTTCGAGGCTACATGATCTCCCCGGAGGTGCTCGGTATACCCGAGAAGCTCGACCCGATGAGCCTCGAAGGCAAAGCCGCCTGGGCGATAGCTTTCCAGAATCTCACAGCGACCATCGACTCCCTGGGCGTCTGCCTGTTTACCTCGTTCGCCCTTGGCGCCGAACACTTTGCCGCAATGTATAACACGGTTGTGGGCGGAGAACTCACCGGTGACGATATGGTTGCCGCCGGTGAGCGTATCTGGAATATCGAGCGGATGTTCAATCTCGCCGCGGGCGTGGATCCCAGCCAGGACACGCTGCCCAAGCGCCTTTTGACCGATCCGATACCCGAGGGCGCCGCCAAGGGCGCCGTCAACCATTTGGATCAGTTGCTGCCTGGATATTACGAGGAGCGAGGGTGGGGCGAAGACGGTATTCCCACCGACAAAAAACTCCAGACTTTGGGGTTGAAATAATCTTAAGACCGATGTTTACTAGCAGAACGCCGCTGTCGCCGACAGCGGGATCGCATAGGTTCTAACACGGAAAGGGCTGAAAATGTTTAGACTCAGAATTAACACGATGACCGGGTTGTCGTTCGCAATTTGCCTGCTGGCAGGGCTACTGGTCGCCCCGGGATGCGGAGCGGGTGGGACGGGTATCAGGCCGACGTTGCTGGTCTCGCTGCCCGACTACGCCAATACACCTGACGGAATGACCCTCGACGAGAAGACCGGTGATATCTATGTCTGCTGCCCGAACCTCAAAGACCAGAAATACCCAGCCGTCCTGATGAAGATCGACAAGGACAACAAGGTCACGAAATTTTACGATTTTCCCAAGAGCGCACTGCACCCCAAGACCGGGAAAATCGGTACGATGGGCCTCGATATCGGACCCGACGGGAACCTCTACATTGCAGACAACCAGTACTTCTGGGACAAGAACTACCAATCTCGTCTCATTCGCGTCAACATCAAGAACGGTAAGGCCGTCGGCACCGATATCCTCGTCGAGGGCACAAAGCTCTCCAATGCCGTAATCTGGAGAGGAGACAACCTGTACCTGAGCGACACCTTCTTTGACGTACCGGGCAAGCCGGGAATCAGTGGAATATGGCGTTTCACCAAGAAAGAACTGACCTCGGGCAAAATAGTCAAGGTGAGTTCCAAAGGCTTTGACCCGCACACTGTCGGCACGACCGACCCGCACCTGATCGCCACGTTCCAGACCTTCCAATGGGATCATCGCGGCGACACCGCCGGCGCTGACGGGCTCACGTTCGACAAGGACGGTAACCTGTACACCGGGAACTTCGGCGACGGTGTGATCTCGAAGATGTCCTTCGACGCCCAGGGCAAGCTTATCTCCAACAATATCCTGATCAGCAAGAGCAAAGACATGCCCTCGGCAGACGGTATGTTCTACGACGCCAAGCGCGATCTTATCTACATCGCCGACTCCGAACGTAACGCGGTCCGCGCCTTCACGACCGACGGTAAGCTCTCGACGGTCTGGGAGAACGGCGCCAACACTACCGGCGCCGACGGTCTGCTCGATCAGCCCTGCGAAGTGCTCGTGCGGGGCGACACGATGTTCGTGGCCTGCTTCGACTTGAGTTTCCCCGGGCTGCTGAATCAGACCAACGACAAGGACCACACGATTTCGATTATCCAGCTCGACAAAAAGTAACTTGTTAAAACTACGCTCGCGATCACGCGGTGATCTCGGGCAGACAGCGAATCTCCGGCGCCTGGACACCAGTTGTCCAGGCGCTGGACCATTAACCGGAAACCAAGAATGGATCTCAATCTCAAGGACAAAGTCGCGATCGTTACCGGCGCCAACAGCGGACTGGGCAAGGCAATCGCTTTGGGCCTGGCCGACGACGGGGTGAAGGTGGCCGTCAGCTTCCTCAAGGATACCGAAAAGGGCCTGGACTTCACTGACGACGCCAATGCGGTTGTCAGCGAAATCAAGGACAAGTTCGACACAGACGCGTTTGCCGTCGCCTGCGACCTGGCCAGCGAAGAGCAGATACTCTCGATGTACGAGCAGGTCACCGAGACGCTTGGGCCCGTCGACATCCTGGTCAACAACGCCGCCTACCTGCCCAAGGGACCGATAACCGGATACACCGAAGAAGAATGGAACTACACGTTCCAGGTAAACATGACAGGCGTATTCATCGCTTCGCGCGAACTGGTCAGGCGCCTCCTGGACGCAAATCGCCCCGGAAAGATCGTCAATATCTCTTCGCAGGCGGCATTCCGCGGTTCGAGCAGCGGGCATCTGCCCTACGACTCGTCCAAGGGCGCGATGGTATCGTTCACTCGGGCACTGGCGCTGGAAGTCTCCAGGGACGGCATCAACGTCAACGCCGTGGCGCCGGGAATGATCAAGACCGAAATGGTCGCCAGGCTGTGGGAAGAGCGCAAGGACAAGTACCTCGCGCGAATGCCGATCAATCGGATCGCCCTTCCGCGAGAGATTGCAAACGTCGTGGTCTTCCTGGCATCCGACGCGGCCAGTTATATCACCGGCGCCACAATCGACGTGTCCGGTGGAATGATGATGCACTAAAGCGTCCCAGTGGCGCCCTGTAATCTAATCATGAATGCCGCCGACCGCCCCACTCCTGTAGGGCATGTGGTCCGGCGGTTTGGAAAGGAGAACATCACGCCATGAATCCTGTCATATTGGGTTTCCTGTTTGTGCTTATCGGAGCTATTTGCGGCGGATCTTTCGGTCTGCCCAGCAAGTTCGTAAAGAAAGACACTCCTTGGGAAATCCTCTGGGGCCCGTTTTTCTTCTTCGTGGCGATTCTGATACCCACCGTTGTGGCCCCTGTTGTGGTCAAGGACCTCGGCGGGGTCTACCGCGCCGCCGAAACCGCGTCGCCCGGAACGATCGTCACCGTGCTGGTCTTCGGTCTCCTCTGGGGACTCGGGTCGATGACGCTGGGAAAGGCCTTCGCGTTTATCGGGCTGTCGCTTGCCTACGCATTGAACTACGGGGCTCAGATTGTCACCGGATCGATAGTCCCAATGCTGCTTAAGCATCGCGGTGACATGACCGAGCCTCATGGTATGGTCGTCATATTGGGAGTCGCTACTTGCGTGGTCGGAGTTATCATCGCCGGACGTGCGGCGATACTCAAAGAACGCGGATCCAGGAACGGCGGCGACGTGCCCGAAGCGGACGCCAAGCCACAAAGCTCCAAGATGCTCATCGGACTGACCATAGGCGTGCTGTCAGGCATCCTGTGCGCATGCTGGGCGGTGGCATCGGAATACGCCGGTCCGGTTGGCGACGCCGCGGCCAGACACAACCCCAAATGGGCCGCCTCCTGGGCGTTCACGGCGCTTATCCTCTGGGGCGGAGCCTTGTCGGCGTGCGGATACTGCGTCTGGGAACTGACCAGGAACAAGACATGGGGCCAACTCAAGAGCCCCGGTATCGCAAAAATCCTGGCGTTGGCGTTGGTGATGGCGATTCTGCATGATGCGGCGGTGCTGTTCTTCGGATTGGGTTGGATTCATCTGGGCAACCTGGGCGTCTCGGTCGGTTACGCCGCCTTCATGTCCTTCGCCATTATCGTAGGCAACTTCCACGGATTCCGAACCGGTGAGTGGAAAGGAGCAAGCCCGCAGAGCATCAAACTGATCGTAATGGGAATCGGGGTGCTGGTCCTTGGCGTAGCCATCCTTGCCTTGGGCAAATCGATGGCCGCCGGGTAGATAACCTCAATCAGGAAGGCGGTCATAAAATGAACCCTGTTTTAGTTGGTTTCATATTCGTGCTCCTGGGTGCGATCTGCGGCGGGTCTTTTGGCCTGCCGAGCAAGTTCGTGAAGAAGGATACTCCCTGGGAAGTCCTCTGGGGCCCGGTATTCCTGCTCATTGCGATTGTTATCCCGACCATATTCGCTCCATTGGTGGTAAAAGACCTTGGCGGCGTGTACCGTGCGGCCGAATCCGCTTCGCCTGGTACGATCGCCACAGTACTCATCATCGGTTTCTTCTGGGGACTTGGAACGATGACACTGGGCAAGGCATTCGCACTTATCGGCCTGTCCCTTGCCGCCGCAATCAACTACGGCACGCAGATCGTAACCGGATCGATGGTTCCGATGGCAATCCATCGTCCCGGACACATGCTGCAATTCCACGGATTGGTCATCATCGCGGGAGTCGTCGTTTGCGTCATTGGCGTCATCATTTCCGGGCGGGCGGCGATCCTCAGGGAACGCAGCACCAGAGGCAAGGACCAGGAAGCATCCGCACCCGATGACGCCGCCGGCGGAAAAAGCCCCGGGATGCTCGTCGGCCTGATCATCGGCGTCGCCTCGGGCGTATTGTGTGCATGCTGGGGGATCGGGCTCGGGTTCTCCGGACCGGTTGACGAGGCGGCAAAGGTAAATAACGCGGGCTGGGCGGCATCGTGGGCGTTCACGGCGCTGATCCTCTGGGGCGGCGCCTTGTCGTCCTGCGGGTATTGCGTCTGGGAACTCACGAAGAACAAGACCTGGGGCCATTTCAAACGACCGGGGGTCGGCAGGATCATCATTCTGGCCTTGGCGATTGCGGTTCTCCACGACGCGGCGGTACTGTTCCTGGGAATAGGTTCGTTCAGGCTTGGGGCCCTTGGGGTCTCTGTCGGTTACGCTACATTCATGTCAATTGCCATTATCGTCGGCAATGTCCACGGATTCCGAACCGGTGAATGGAAAGGCGCAAGCCGCGAGAGCATCAAGCTGATTATCACGGGAATAGCGATATTGATTCTAGGGGTTTGCATCCTGGCCGCTGGCAATGCACTGACCCCGGCAGGATAAACGAATCGTTTCAAACTACTTCAACAAAGAAAGCCGTACATAATGCTCGTAACACTCAAAGACATACTCGCCGACGCTCGCGATAATCATTACGCCGTCGGCGCCTTCAACGTCATCGAAAACGTGATGCTCCGCACTGTCCTCGAAACCGCCGAGGCAAAGGAGGCTCCCGTTATTGTTATGGGCCTGGCCGCCGATCTCGAAGGCGCCGGATGGACCTATATAGCGGGACTGGCGAAACTGGCCGCGGAATACCATAACATCCCCGTATGCCTCCACCTGGACCACTGCTACGACCTGGACTACATCCGCCAGGCCGTTGACCATGGGTTCACCGGCGTGATGTACGACGGGTCGAGCCTCCCGTTCGACCAGAACGTCAAGATGACCCGAGCCGCCGTCGATATCGCCCACCCTCACGGCGTGAGCGTCGAGGCCGAACTCGGACACGTCGGCGGAAGCAACCTGGCGGAGACCCGGCACGTCGAGTCGGTCCTGACAGAGGCCGACGAAGTCACAAAATTCGTCGAACTTACCGGCGTGGACGCACTGGCGGTCTCGATAGGCACGGGGCACGGCGTCTACCGATCCACACCAACGCTCAACATCGAACGCCTTGTCGAACTCTCGCGAGCCGCCGACGTACCGCTGGTTATGCACGGCGGATCGGGAACGCCCGACGACCAGGTCAAAAACGCGGTCGCCAACGGAATCACGAAAGTCAACGTCTTCACCGAAGAGCGAATGGCGATGTTCCGAGGGCTGAAGGAAGCCGCCAAACTCCAGCGCGTCGACCCCCTGCCCGAAGACCAGTTTGGACCGATCAGCCGCGCGTTGGCGGACCTGGTCGCCGAGAAAATAGAACTGCTGTCCAGCGACGGACGCGCCGCTTTAACTATTGCAAACTCATAAATTAACTGCACCACAGGAGAATTCCCAAAATGAACAAAGTTCTGATTGCACCACGAAAATACGTCCAGGGCGCCGGCGTCATCAAAGAGATCGGAAGCTACCTGGCCGCTCTGGGCACAAAGCCCGCGCTGCTCTGGGATTCCGCCGTCAAGGGAATCGTCGGGCAGACGGTTCTCGACAGTATCGCCGAAGCGGGACTGGAGGTCGTCGATATCGATTTCCAGGGCGACACCACAAAACCCGAAGCAACCCGCGTGGCCGGAATCATCAAGGACTCGGGCGCCGATATCGCCGTTGCCATCGGCGGCGGTAAGACCCTCGACACCGCCAAGGCCGCCGCCGCCGCCACCGGCGTCAAGACCGTCACCGTCCCCACCATCGCCTCCAACGACTCGCCGACCAGTTCCTATACCGTCTGGTACGACGAAGAGGGCAACTGCACAGGCTTCGAGTCATGGGGCGTTAATCCCGACCTCGTGCTCGTCGACTCGCAGGTCATAGCCAACGCTCCGGTTGCCGCATTCGTCGCGGGAATGGGCGACGGGCTGGGCACCTGGGTGGAAGTTGACGCCTGCGTCAAGGGGCAGGCAGGCAATCTCGCCGGCGGAAGGTCAACGATAGCGGCGACCGCTATCGCCAGGCTCTGCTACGACGTGCTGATGGAAAACGGCGTCGCCGCCCTCAAAGACGTCAAGCAGAATACCGTCACGTCCGCGGTTGAAAAAGTTATCGAAGCCAACGTGCTGATGTCGGGATTGGGGTTCGAGTCCGGCGGGGTGGCCACCGCACACATGATCGCCAACTGCCTGCCCTCATTCCCCGAGTGTCACCATCTCATGCACGGACACGAAGTAGGCTTCGGCGTGATCAGCCAACTCTGCCTCGATAAGGACTTCGACGCCGACCAGCGCAATGCTATCGTCGATTTTGAAATCGCCATCGGCCTGCCCGTAACGTTCGCCGATATCGGCCTGGAGGGCATCGACCGTTCGCGCCTCCAGTCCATAGGCGACATCTGCGGCGGCGAAGGTTCGCTCTGCCATAACCATCCGTTCGATGTCACTCCCGATGACGTCATAGACGCGATGATCGCCGCCGACGCGCTCGGACAGGAACGCAAGGGGCTTATGGGAGGCGCCAATGGCTGAACTGACCTGCGCCGAGCGTGTGATGCGAGTTCTGCGCCGGGAAGAGCCCGATCGCGTACCGCATTTCGAGTGGCTTATCTCCAAGAAGGTCCGCGATGCCCTGCTGCCCGACTGCAAGGGGCACAATGACTTCGCGATCAGGATGGGCCACGACGCCCTGCTGATAAGCCCGGATTTCTCGAGCGAGCAGGTCGGGCCCACCGAGTATCTCTCCGAGTGGGGATATACCAAGGACTACGGGCACGAGGAACACGGTATCGAGGTCCAGTGCCCGATCCAGACCATGGACGATTTCCTCGCGTGGTCGCCGCCCGATCCGCACGCCCCCGGGCGGTATGATACGATCGAGAAAACCGTCGCTGAGTGGAAGGGAAAGATGGCTATCGGCGTGCATCTCAACGATGTCTTTTCGATCCCCCGCTCGCTTATGTCCATGGGTTCGATACTGATGGCCATCGCGGCCGATCCCCCGCTCGTCTCTGCGCTGGTCAGGATGTCGGTCGAAGTCAATCTCGAGATGGCCAAAGAAGTCGCCCGCCGCGGCGTGGACTTCGTATGGACCGGAGACGATTACGCGTTCAACACCGGTCCGTTCATGTCGCCGGACTCCTTCGCCGAACTGTTCCATCCCGGTCTGTGCGAAGTGGCCGCGGGTTTCAAGGCCGCCGGCCTGCCCTTCATCAAACACTGCGACGGGAACATCTGGCCGATCATTGACATGATGGTCGATGCGGGAATAACCGCCCTCGATCCGATCGATCAGCAGGGCGGCATGGATCTCGGCGAGGTCAAAGCCAAATTCGGACATCGCGTCGCGATCAAGGGCAACGTCGACTGCGCCGAGACCATGACCAACGGCACGGTCGAAGACATGGTCGTCGCCACCAAAGCCGCCCTCAAAACCGGCATGCCCGGCGGCGGATACATCTGCTCGTCGAGCAACTCGATTCACTCAGCCGTCAAACCCGAAAACTACAAAGCCATGATGGACACGATCAAGGAATTCGGAACGTACCCGATGACGCTGTGAGGCTATAGGAGACGAAAATGGATTATTTGATGGGCATCGATTTGGGCTCCACGAGCCTTAAGGCTATCGTCTACGATCTGGACGGGAAGCTTATTTCTTCGGCTTCGCGGACGACCGAAGTGCATCACAACGATGCCGATCATCCCGACTGGGCAGTTTGGCTGCCCGAGCAGATATGGGGCGACACCGCGGCTGCAATCAAGGAAGCCGTCGGAAAACTCGACGATCCATCCGACGTCAAGGCGGTGGCTGTTACGGGCATGGGCATGGACGGCGTGCCGATGGACGCAGAGGGGAATTGGCTTTACCCGTTCATCAGTTGGCATTGTCCGCGAACCGCGCCCCAGCAGGAATGGTGGGTCGAGAACATCGGAGCCGAGAAGCAGTTTGCGATCACCGGTAATCCCATATGGGCGATCAATTCGGCGCTTCGCATCCTCTGGATGCGCCAGCACCACCCCGACATTCTCGAAAAGACGCACAAGTGGCTGCTCATCGAAGATTTTCTCAACTTCATGCTCTCCGGCGAGATCGCCACCGACTATACAATGGCCTCCAACACGCTCCTGTTCGACCAGACTACCAAAGACTACTCCGATGAGTTGCTGGCGGCGGCGGGTATCGATCGGGCGATACTGGCCGACCCCAAACCGTCTGGCACGCGGCTGGGCAAGGTTCATTCTGCGGCGTCTGAGGCGACAGGTCTGCCCGAGGGCACGCCCGTTGTCCTGGGCGGGCACGATTTCCTCTGTGCATGCCTGCCGGTTGGCGCTTTCAAGCCCGGCGTGGTCCAGGACGTTGTGGGCACGTGGGAAATTGTCGTAGCCGCCATAGACGAACCAGTGCTGACTTCCGACGTGCTCAACATGGGCTGGTGGGTCGATTCGCACGTCGCGCGCGGCGCGACGGCGGCTATGGGGTCCGCGGTCGCCGCAGACATGCTCGAGTGGTTCCGCAGCCAGTTCGGGCAGGTCGAAGCACAGAAGGCTGAAAGCGAAGGCGGCGTGGATTGGGACTACCTGATGGCGCTGGCGGCCCAGTCGCCGCCCGGCGCAAACGGCGTGATGTTCCTGCCGCATTTCTCGGGCAGTACGATACCCGTACCCGACAGCAATTCTCGTGGAGTATTCGTCGGCCTGCGGAACACCACCACTCGCGGCGACATGCTGCGGGCGGTCATCGAAGGACTCAACTTCCAGTTCCTCGAGATACTTCAGGGTGTGGAGACCGCGTTGAAGGTCACGCCCGAGAAATTCGTAGCCGTTGGCGGCGGAGCCCAGAACGCTTTCTGGATGCAGAACAAGGCGGACATGGTCGGACGCCCCATCGAAACGCCCGACATCGAAGAAGCCACCCCGCTAGGAGCGGCGATACTTGCGGGAATCGGCGTGGGGCTCTACGCAGACGAGGACGAGGCCCTGTCCAGGGTCTACCGGTCCGGTAAAGTCTACGAGCCGAACGCCGAACTCACGCCGATGTACGCCGAGCGTTTTGAAATCTACAAGCAGTTGTATCCGGCTACCAAACCGATCAACCACAAGCTCGCCTGACGGCCTGTGATGCAATGACGCCCGGGAATCTGTGTTTGATAACGGGCAATTAACACTTGCAACCGGCCGCACATGTAGTCATTATTATTCAAAACCCACTCGTGACGGGCGCGAACGGGAACGCGTTGGATCCCAATTAAGGAGCTATCTGTATGGCAGCGAACGAATCAATCTCCCTCGAACCTATCTCAATCGGCATCAGAGTCAAGCTCAGTGCGATGATGTTCCTGCAATTCATGCTCTTTGCAGTGTTCTGGGTCCAACTGCCGGTTTATCTCGACAAGATCGGGGTCGCCGGTTTTCAGAAGTCGCTTATTCTGTCTTCAATGGGCCTCGGCTGCCTGATGTCGCCGATTATCGGCATGATCGCCGACAGGCATTTCGCTTCGCAGAAGGTCCTGTTTTTATTAAACGCCTTAAGTGCGGTTCTGCTTCTCGTGGCGTCATATACGGCTACGCCTATGTTGCTGTTTCTTGTCGTGCTGATCTTCATGCTGATCTACATGCCCACATGGGGCCTGACCAACGCGATCGCCATGACGCACGCTCCGGCGGAAAAGCTGCCCCAGATTCGCGTATTCGGATCGATCGGGTGGTTCGCCTCACGAATCTTCACAGACGGCGCCAAACACATCTTTGGTATGGAAGGAATCGACGGCACGGTCGGCCCGAATATTCCGCTGGTCATCGCCGCTATTGTCTGTGCGTTAGGTGCCTTGGTGGCCCTTACGATCCCCAACACGCCCCCGCCGGCCAAGGGCAAGCCAGCCTCGGTTGTCGACGCACTTGGGCTCAGGGCTATGTCGCTGATGAAGGACAGGAACTTCGCCTTCTTCATCTTCGCTTCGATTCTCGTCATGTTCCCGTTCGCTCTGTATTGGTCGTTCTTCGGATCGTTCCTGGGCGATAAGGGTTTCGGTGACGTAGCGACCGCCCTGGCCAACTGGGGCCAGTTCGCCGAGATGTTCCTGATGCTGCTCGTGCCGATTGCGATCCTCAAATTCGGCATCAAGTGGACCATGGCGCTTGGTATGATAGCGCTGGCGGTCCGATTCGGCGCGTTCTCAATTGCTGACGCCTACGGTGGAAACATCTGGATTTACATCGGCATTCTGGTCCACGGTCTGATCTTCGGCTTCTTCTTCGTCGGCGGACAGATCTACGTTGACAAGAAGGCGCCGGAAGAAATTCGGGGTCAGGCCCAAGGCCTTATATTCCTCACTACGTTCGGCGTCGGGCTGGTCGCCGGCACCTTCGTTTACGGCAAGGTCATCGAACTCTATGGCTGGGGCGGAGCGATGCAGAGCGCCGGGGTGATCTCGGTGATCGGGCTCGTACTGTTCGCACTGATATTCAAGAATGAATTCGGTGGGAAGGAAGCCAAGGCCGCAGCGGCAATCGCAGACGCTCCCGCTGCGGACGAGGCCCAAGGCGACGATGACGAATAGTTTCGACTTGAAGACAACCGCCGGCGTGCTTATCGCCGGTGAGTAGATTCGTGCAGCCCGGCCTCGCTGCTTTGTGCGGCGTGGCCGGGTTGTAGTTTTTTGCGTAACTGAGACTGCAAGGAGTTAGTCATGGCGAAATATCTGCTTGGAATCGATAACGGCGGCACGATGGCCAAAGCCGCCCTCTTCACCACCGACGGTCAGGAAATCGCCGTCGCATCGCGCAAGAGCGAGATGCTCGACATCAAGCCCGGTTGGGCTGAATTCGACATGCCCAAGGTCTGGACGAACACCTCCCAGGCTATCAAGGAAGTACTCGAAACGTCCGGAATCGATCCTGCCGAAATTGCGGCCGTCGCTTGCAGCGGGCACGGGAACGGTCTGTACCTCGTCGACGAAAACGCCCAGCCGGTTTACAACGCGATCGGTTCGGCTGACGGGCGGGCCCGTGAATACATCGACCAGTGGACTACCGATGGAACCGGCGAGAGAATGCGTCCCAAGACCATGCAGGCTATCTGGCCGGCCCAGCCGAACGCCCTGCTGCGATGGTTCATGGACAATGACGCCGAGACGCTGGGCAAGGCTCGCTGGGTGCTGATGTGCAAGGACTTCATCCGCGCGCAGCTCACCGGCGAGGTCTACATGGAGCTTTCGGACATGAGCGCCACCAGCCTAATGAACGTTGAAACCGCCGACTACGACGACGAAGTGCTCGAAGCCTGGGGCCTCGAATCGCTGAAAGACATGATGCCCCCGCTCAAGTTCGCCGGCGATCTCTGCGGTAAGATCACCGCCGCTGCCGCCGAAGCCACCGGTCTGACTGAAGGCACGCCGGTAGCGGGCGGAATGTTCGACATCGACGCCTGCGGGCTGGCCAGCGGTCTCGTCGACGACGACGCGATCTCGATGGTCGGCGGATCGTGGGGCAACAACCAGTACGCCTCGAAGACCCCGATCGTCCACGACGTATTCATCACCAGCCGCTACGTAATCCCCGGTTACTACTACATGCTCGAAGGATCGCCCACATCGGCGTCCAATCTCGAGTGGATGGTCACCGAGTTCTTCGGCGCCGAGAAGAAACTCGCCGAGGCCGAAGGCAAGAGCATCTACGACGTGTGCAACGAAATCGTCGCTTCGACCGACCCGAAAGATTCCGGGTTGATCTTCCTGCCCTTCCTGTATGGCTGCAACGTTTCCCTCGACGGCAAGGCGTGCTTCATAGGTCTGGACGGCTGGCAGAAACGCGGGCACGTGCTGCGAGCGATCTATGAAGGAGTCGTGTTCGCCCACAAGTGGCACATGGACAAGCTGCTCAAGCACCGCGACATGCCCGATTCGATCCGCCTGACCGGCGGCGCCGCACGAAGCGTCGAGTGGGTGCAGATATTCGCCGACGTCTTCCAGGTGCCCGTGCGCATCCCGGCGGGCACGGAACTCGGCGCGCTTGGCGCTGCGATGTGTGCGGGCGTCGCCGCCGACGTATTCGACTCGTACGAATCCGCCGCCGACGCGATGGTATCCTTCGCGCGCACCCAGGAGCCCAACACGGATCTTGCCGAACTCTACGAGAAGAAATACGCCCGCTATACGAAGATCCTCGATCTCATGGCCGATCAGTGGGCAGACCTGGTCTGGAAGGCGTAGACCCGCCTGACGATATGTTATCTGGAATTCAGTACTCGGCGGGCGGTCTTGAGAGCGTCCGCCGATTACATTTGCGGAGGCCCTAAGAAAAATGTCCGAATCGCCTGGAATGTCTCCTGTTATGGTTGCCCCGCTGCGCCGCCAGGAAGTGCCCGGACCGGACCTTCCGCATTTCTCCGAAACATTCTCGTGGCGGATGATAACAACGCTCGTCTGGACAGTTCTCCTGGCATGCACAGCCGGCGGGCTCTGGTGGTATGGGCAGAGCGTTTCGGAGCACTTTCTCGGCGACGAGTCGCTGGAGCTTATCTGGCGGAGAGCGGTCCCCATCATGCTGCTCGTCGGACCGATGGCGCTAATCATGCTCGGCGGGGGGCTGGATCTTTCCGTGGGCGCGGTGCTGGGACTCTCATCGGTAGTGACCGCCTCGGCCCTGGCCGATGGTCAAAGCCCCCAAGACGCCTTTCTTCTGGCGATGCTGTTCTCCGGCGGTATCGGGTTGCTGCACGCTCTGCTGGTGGGCGTGGCGTCATTCCACCCCATAGTGCTGACTCTTGTGACGGCGCCCCTGATTCAGAGCGCCGCAATGGTTTATTCAAACGGGCAGCAAAACGTTCTCGTCGCACAAGACCATGGTTCTCTCGACTTTCTGCCCGATACTGTAATGCTCGTGATCGTATCGGCGGTGGTCTCACTGGTCCTGATTCAACTGGCCCAGATCGGCGGTGGTTCGCGCGGCGTCCCGGCGCGGCGCCAGAGGTGGCATCGCCGCACTCTATTCATATCCCTGCCTTACGTTCTGTCCAGCTTGGCGGCCGGTTTCGCCGGAAGCTCCACCGTGGGTCGATTGCACATCGGCTCTCCCGGCGCGGGCGGTCAAATGACCCTCACGGTGATTTTCGCCGCGTTGATCGGAGGTAATTGCACCGGGCGGCGATTCGGAACGGTCATCGGCGCTATCGCAGCCGTAGTCATACTCGCAGCCGGCGAACACCTGATGATCATGGAGGCAGTGTCCCCCAGCTATACTGCTCTATTCATTGCGGCAAGCGCGGGGGTGGCGCTCCTGCTCAGCGAACTGGTCTACTGGATCGCAAACATTTTCTACCGCAACTCCCGACCGATTCCAGGCGCCTAGGGCTTGAGGACCACGCGGAGAGCTTCGCCTGAGACCATCAGTTCGAACGCCTTGTGGATGTCGTCGAGGGTGAGGATGTGGGTGGCGATCTTCGAACCGTCGACCCGCCCGTCGGCGAGCATGTTGACGCCTTCGGTGACGTGTGCAGCCGTTGAATCGCTCGTGCCCACCACGCGAAGTTCGTTGTAGTGGATCGCACGCGAATCGATATTCAGCATGTTCCTTCCCACCGGAAGCGAGGCGAACAGGCACACCGTTCCGCGTTTGCGAACGAGATGTACCGCCTGCTCCTGAGGAGTCGCGGCCGGCGCCGCCACTATGCAGATATCCACGCCGAGACCGTCTTCGGTTTCGGTTTTGACCACTTCTGCGAGGTCCTGCTCGGCGGGGTTGACTGCTACATCACAGAACTCTGCGCCCTGCGCGAGGCGGGCGGCATTGGGTTCTGAGAGAATGATCTTCGCCGCCCCGTGCCCCTGGGCGACCAGGACGTTGAGCAGCCCCATCGGCCCTGCGCCCATTACCAGCACGGTATCGCCTTCCTGAATATTGCACTGCTGGAGCGAATTGACTGCACAACTGATGGGCTCGGCCAGGGCTGCATGTTCGGGAGCGATACCGTCGGGCACTTTCACAACATGCCCGCCAACCAGCGCGGCAGCCGGAATTATCGTATATTCAGCCATTCCGCCGTTGTAGAAAAAGCCCATGGGCCTGGTATTCCGGCAGAGGTTTCGCCATCCGCGGCGGCAGTACATACACTCGCCGCACCCCACGGACGTAGCCATCACGATCCGGTCGCCAACCTTGAGGTCATCGGCATGCGCATCGGGGCCGATCTCCGTGACTACCGCGCAAAACTCGTGCCCCAGGACGGTGGCTTCTTTCATTCGCGGGTTGCCCACTTTGGAGGTCTTAAGATCGGACCCGCAAACCGCGCATGCCTCGATCTTGACGAGCACTTCCTCGGCGCCGCATACGGGCACGGGTATCTGCTCGACACGGACATCGCCGGGGGCGTAGTAAACAACCGCTTTCATCGTATCAGCCATGGTATTCGCTCCGCTGTAAGTTTGTTCTTCAGATACCGCCGCCGTCGAGGATATCTATCCAATAGCCCGTTTTGTACATCCCGCCGGTATTGAGAGACATGATGCCTTCTTTGGTGGTAAACTCACCGTCGGTATCGATATTGTCCATCACGCCGTGCCACGGTTCGATGCAGGCAAACGGTGCGCCCGGCGGCGCCCACAGCGCCAAGAACTCCACACCTTCGGTCCGCACGCGGACTCGCCGGGTGTTGCGGGAGTTCATGATCGTCACAGATTCCGAAGAGGGATTCTTGAAGATGATCGGACCGCGATCGAACAGCGTGGGCGTCACGAATATCTGCCGGCTGTTGTTAAATATCGGCTCGGTATCGTTGAGATGCATGCCGTCCTTGTAGAAGTATCGCTCCATGTTCTCGGGGCGGTTGAAG
>JADHXQ010000096.1 GCA_016782885.1 Phycisphaerae bacterium
CGTGCGAGGATGTCATACATGGTGTCGGGAATGTTGAGTAGATCCATCTGGCCCAGAGCATTGAGAAGATGGGAGTATTTCCGCTTTGCACTGGTTGCCTTGAATATGGTAAGCAAACCCTCAAGCAGGGCGGGCAGTCCCGCCTGCTTCGCCGCGGCAAAGTACTTGTTCTGCTTTTCATTCAGTGAGCCCTCGTCTGTTTTTAGTTCCACGAAGACGGCTTGTTCACCATCGGTCGACAGGGCGAGATAGTCGATCTTGAACGATTTGTTGATGTCGATGCTCGGGTAGATCGTACCGATCCGTACGGGAAACTCGGGAATCAAGTCTGGTATGACGGCGAATCCGAGTTTCTTTTCCAGCACCTCGGGCAGGTACAGAGAGAAGATCAGGTCCGCTCGCCGCTCAAGCTGGTAGTTCGGCAAATGTCGCCATGAATCCATACGATCAAACAGTTGGGTGATGTGGTCCATTTGTGCTCCCGATCCCTGCAAGATTAACGAGTCCTTATTGTACAGCACAGTGCGGGCTGGTCGAGTAGAATCGGTGCCAGCAGAAGGGCACGTTACTGGGAGAACGAATAGTGGTCATCCTCCTCATCTGTGGAGTTCACGGACTGCACCATGGCCACGATCCCCGCTCTTACAGCCGCCGGAAGGTCTGTCCAAGCGTCTACTACCTCTTGCAGGTTGGGGTCTGTGATTTGCCGCTTGTCGCTCAGCTTGTCGTCTGGCTTGTCGAAACGGGGTACATTTGCAGAATCGTCGCAGTCATCCGCTTGCACTATTGGGGGTGTGTTGGGCGCATGACAACGGCCAGTGTCGGAGTCCGTATCACCCTTGTTTTCCGGGGCGTTAGGCGTTTCCTGGCACTGGCCGTCATCTGCTGTACCAACGGTAGGGGTGGGATTCGAACCCACGGTACCCTTTCGGGCACGCTGGTTTTCAAGACCAGTTCCTTCGACCACTCGGACACCCTACCTGGTTGCACATACCGCCCGTTGCGGGCAACCAGGCAGTATCTACAAATTGCCCCTCAGTTTCAAGCCTCCCTTGACGCTATCCTGGGGCTTCGCACCTTTGCATCAAATGAAGAAAACCGTAAGATATGCGTTAGCGACAAACCCGCGCCCCGTTGCAGACAATCCTTGACACCCCTTACCAGGAGATTTCGACATGACGACGAGAACCCGGACCAACAGACGAGCGGCTCGACGACAATGCGTCGGCGCAATTTTGGGCGTGCTGATTTTGTGCTTAGCGGCGGGGGAACTACCGGCGAAAACACCCGCCGCGGCGGAGTTTCCCGAACTGGTAACCCATTTCAAGCCGTTCGATCCTTACGTCTGCGGCAATTCGATTTCTATGGGCGGAACTGTCGCGTTCGACTCGGCCGGCTCGAAAAAGGCGTGCAGCTTGATCGGCGCCGAGTCGCGCATTTTGACGTTCGAGGAAAACACCCGCTTTCTTTGCCTGACCGCGCAGAGCTCGAAGTCCCACAAGTTCGTCCGGCGGGTCATCTTGATAAAACCGTCGATTCTAATCGTGGACGACGTCGCGGTGGACCTTCCGGCGGATCGCACGTTGCGTTGGCAATTGTCGTCTCGCAATGTGCCGACATGTGCCGATGGGCAATTGGTCTTCGCCGACGCCAACGGGAAGCTTGTCTGCTCGACGCTCTGGCCGGCCGGGAAGGTGCCTTCATGGACCGTGGCGAAACAGGCCAAACCCGTTGCACAATCCCGCATCGAAATAAAACCGGCCCAGGGCGACAAGGCGGTGCGATGCCTGCACGTGCTGTCAGTTCGCGCAAAACAGGACAAAGGCGATCCGGTAAAGACAACCATCAACAATAAGGCCGGAGTTCTCACGCTGACTCTCGCCGTCAAGGGCGATACGTATCGACTTGAACTGCCTCGCCCCGGAACCGACGCCGGAACGGTTGAAGTAACATCCGCCGACGGCAAGGTCGCGATACCGCGTCGCCCCTTGCCCGGGGGCGTCCTGCCGCACGGCCCGGAGGGCATGAAGCTGATCGAACGCTGGGACCGAAAGTATCTCAAGGGTAGAAGACCCCCGTGGAACAATGACCTGCCCGCCGCCCCCGTGTTGCAGGAGGCCGTCACGAAAAAAGCCATCAAACCGTGCCGCACGATCGTGCTCGGATGCGGATCGGGCGCCAACGCCATCTACCTGGCCAAGAAAGGTTTCGACGTTACCGCCATCGACGTTGCTCCAAGCGCACTGGGCATCGCCATGGCCGACGCCAAAAAGGCGGGGGTGAAGGTGCGATGGGTGCTGGCAGACGTACTGAGGCTGCCCGACTCGAAACCGTACGATTTGATCTTCGATCGCGGTTGCTACCACAACGTGCGCTACGTCAACGCTACCGCGTTCGTGGCATCGCTGAAGCAACTGACCCGTCCGGGCACGCGGTGTTTTGTCCTCTCCTGCAACAAAGACAAGGCGCCGGGCATTCGCGAAAAAACGATGCGAGACGACTTCTCGGAGCTATTCGACTTCGAGTGGCTCCGCAAGGCGAAGATCCATGTCGGCAAGAACGGCAAACACAAAATCGACGCCTGGTCGCTCATGCTGCGTCGAAAAGGGAAGAACGATGAAATATGATGGACGATGGAGTTTGACCGCGCCCGACCGCTCGGGCGGCGTGCTGACGAGGTTTCTTTTCTTCACGATGCTCTTCTTTTCGGTTTCGGCGACAGGGTGCGCCCGGGGTTTCGCGGCCGAAGACCTCTCGTATCACACCTATGACACCATGTTGAGCGAATTGCGCCGGCTGGAGAAGGACCATCCGAAAACAGGGAAACTGCATGACCTTGGGGTCAGTTCGGACGGACTCACGCGAGTGTGGGCGTTTAAGATATCCGACAATGTTGAAAAAGAAGAGGACGAGCCCAACGTACTCCTGACGGGAGGCATCCACGGCAACGAACCGGTCGCTTCGGAAATGGCGCTCTTCACGATCCGGCGGCTTCTTTCGGACGATTCCCGCCGCGCCCTGATCGACAAGACACAGATATGGGTGGTCCCGATGCTCAATCCGGCGGGCCACAAGGCGGGCAATTCCCACAACAACGCCAACCGGGTAGATCTGAATCGGAACTTCCCCGTCGATTGGACAGGTGACGACCTGGACGCCGTCGAGATAGAATTACAAAACCTGGTCAAGAATCTCCACCGCCGCCGCCCTCACGTCGTGGCTGGGATCGATCTGCACACCTACGGGCGGGTCTACCTCATTCCCTGGGCTTACACCCGGAAGAAACCCGCCGACTGGGCTGCGATGAAGGACCTGGCCGATAAGATGGCCAAGACCTCCGGCTACAGGTCGCTGCAGCTAACCGAGTATTTACATAAAAAGATTCCGGGGGGAGCGGCGGACTACCTGTACGGTCGCTGCGGAACGTTTCACTACGGGCTGGAACTGGGAACGTCCCACGCGCTTCCGGTCGAGCAGCTCGGGTCCCTCTGTCGGAAAAATCTTCCCGGCATCACGATCATGATGAACCGGGTCCACACCCGGGCGCTCACCGGGCACGTGACTCGAAACGGAAAACCGATAACCGCGGTCGTGGAAGTCGACGGGATCGACAAACCGGACAATCTTCGCAGGCCCTACATGAGCGACGCGGTCTTCGGACGCTACTACCGGATATTGCTGCCCGGGGCCTACACGGTCCGCTTCACATTTGAGGGAAAGAAAATAGTTAAGGAAAAAGTGATTATCGCCGGCGACCGCCAGACTGTTTTGGATATCGAGTTTCCGTAATGCGGGGGATGCTGAAATCGGGGACGGACCAAACAATCGGACAGGCGCCAAACAGTAGCGCGACGGTTCGGTCAATCCCTGGCTGCCGGAGAGGGTTTGTCAAACGGGGCGATTGAAGATATCTGCGCGACTTTGACCTTGATTGCCTGCTTCTGACCGGCGATTGTGAACGACACTTGCGGTCCGATCAATCGTCCGCGGTACACCGATCCATTCCGCATCTTCAGCAGCAGCACGCCTTTGTTCTTGTCCGGTTGAATCGATTCCAGGTCGCTCCATGCCGGGGCGATGTCTCCATACTCGGTCCGGATCGATAGCGTTTTGTCGGCCGGTCGGCCCGGCAGGCAGTCGCCGTTGGACATTCTCATCAGGACCGCATCGGCCTGCACCTCGATGCGTTTGACGCCGGGACATGAAAGCACCGCCAGGTCTTCACATCGGACCTCCAGCTTTGGACCGAGTTGAAGCTTTACCGCCAGAGTTCGCGGCATCAGCGTGCCGGAGAGCCTCGAACCGTTTGCCAGCATCGCGCGATGCAGGCGGCCGCCAACCGCTGGCGCCTCGATCCTGACGATGCTTCCGGAAGGCAGATCGACCGTCGCATACGGGCTTTTGAGTTGCAGTTTGGCCGCAGGCTCCGCGGCCAGTCGATCGCCATTGCGCAAAGTGAGCACCATGCCCGCCGAGGGCGATCCGGCCGGTCTGGCCTGGGTGATTCGGTATCCGCATTGAACGACTTTCCCCGGAGGTATCTTAAACGTCTTTCCGGACGGACCGTCTACCTGCAGGGTCTGTTCGTCCAGCATCCCGGAGATGACCTGCGAGTCGGTCAGCATCAGTCGCAGGCCCTCGATCTTGTTGCCCCCGGATATGATGCCCGCGACGCGAGCGGCGGGGATTGTAATCTTCCCCATCGCTGTCGTCACGACATAGCGGGTATTTGCGATCGTCCCGGTGATGACGCTGCCGTCGCTCAGTTCGACACGATCGGCTTTGGCGTTCCGCGCGGCGCGCGGCGGGCCGCCGAACAGCGTGTGAATCTCCGATGCGTTCAGCGCCCGCCCGTAGATTCGGACATCATCGATGGCGCCGCGAAATCCGAGCGAACCGTCCCACAGCGCGCCGATGGAGATATCATCGTGTTGGTATTCTCTCCAGTCAGTATACGGGATCCTGGTTGATTTTTTGCCCGTATCGAATATGCCGTTGATGTACAGTTTAAGTTCGCCGCGGTCAAAGGTGGCTGCAACGTGGGCCCACCTTCCTTTTAGCACGCGTGAGTTGGAATAGACGTGATCCTGCAGCGTATGGACCATGGTGTAGCCGGCCGTGATGCAGATCTGACCGGCATTGGTCATTGACAGGGCATAGTCGCCTCTCCGCCCGATATTCTGCCATTTGCTGACGATCTGCGAGGTTTCCGAGCCATAATGTGTCATCATGACCCAGGCGCTGAGAGTAAATGCATCGTCTGTGTCCAACTGGTCGCTGTCGGGAATGACAACGCGCCCGCCATCTTCATTGAAGGCAAACGCGCTGCGGATTACTCCGTGGCGGTCGGCTGTGAATGTGACATTACCGACAATCCGGCCGTCATTCGTCCCGGCGTTGTCGGATGCGCTGCCGTCGGCGGCTAACCACGCCAGCAGACCGTCGCTGCGCCTCGGGCGCGTGGTCGGGCTTCCCCGGCGGATCAACTTCAGCGTCTTGTGCGCCTCCAGGCAAACCGCTGTGCATCTTTCGCTTGCCAGGATCACCTTCAGGGCGGGAATTGCGGTCCGCGCGGGCTTGCCTATTGCTCCCAGGGCTTCGGTGCTCTTATGGCGAACCGGCGCCGTGTCGTGGTTGAGCAGTTCGATCAGGACGGGGACGACGCTGTCGCCCGCGATTTTCGGATCGATTTTGCCCAGGGCTTGCGCGGCGGCGAAGCGCAATCTCCAGTTACTCTGCTCGTATGCTCTGGGGTCTCCGTGGAATCCCCTCCCGGAATCGCTTTGCCCCCTTTTAGCCCTTTTCCTGTCCTCTTCCATCAGGTCCCGCCATCCCTCGGCGTCCTTGACCGCATGCAGTAGTGCGGCGGTGGCGCCTTTGGCGTCGGGTCCGATGGTTTTAAGTATCTCGACCGCTTCGCGGCGCTTGTAGATGTCGTTGTGTTTCAGAGTTTCAGCCAGCGTGTCCACCGCCCGCTTGCCTTCGCCGAGTTTCACCAGGGACTCTGCCGCCGAGAGGCGCCCTGACACTTCCTTGTCCTTCAGCATCTTTTCCAGCGAAGCGATGACCTCCCTTGTCGGTTTGCCGATGGCCGCCAGTGCCTTGGCTGCATAACGCCTGACCCGGATATTATCATCCTTCAGCGCCTCGATCAGGGCGACGATCGCTTTGCCTGCGCCCGGTCCGATCTTCGCCAAAGCACTGGCTGCATTCCAACGCACGTAATACTTCTCGTCCTTCAGGGCCGCAACCAGGGCGCCGGTCGCCCCGACCGCCGTCGGACCAATGTTTCCCAGCGCCGATGCGGCAGCGAGTCGTATGCCCGAGGACTTATCGCCGAGTGTTTCGGCCAGGGCGCCAACGGCGCCTTTGGCGCGTGGTCCCATAGTCCTAAGAGTTTTAATGGCCTTCCACCGCACTTTCGCATCGTTGGACTTGAGGAGTTCGATTTGCTTGGCAACGGGCAGAGCGTCCTCGGCTGCCGCTGCCGTTGCCGCCAGCATCAGGACAATACCCGCCAAAATCAGCGGTCGTGCAGGCTTCATTTCGCTTTCCTCTTCCGCGAAAGCGTTGCTCAGAGGGGCAGTCTTTTCTCGGGCTTCACTGGCGGTCGGCTGGTTCGGACCACCGTAATGGATATTCTCATGAGATGCAGTTTCCGGGCCACCGCCATGACTTTCGCGACCTGCCCGGCCGGCACGTTGGTTTCGATCTGGACGCTCAGATGGGAATCCTTGGGTATCAGGCCCAAGGCCTTCTTGAGTGCTGTGATGTCGCCGCAGTCAACGCCGTCGACCGTGTACGAAACGGTACCGGCGATTTGCGTGATCAGAATGACCGCACGTTTTTCGGTTGTCTCCGCCGGCTGGGTGGTCGATGTCCAGATCCCCAGCGCCTTGCCGATATCCAGCTTTGCGGTCGGCCAGAGTTTTGCTGCACCGGGCGGCAGGTGGACGTAAACGTGATAGCCTGATCCGCTACCGAGATATTCGGTGGGCTTCTGTTCGATGCCCTGCTGATTTTCGTTCGCCTGCCACTTTGCCTTTTCGGCCTGGCGGTGTGCCAGCCACACGACGATCGGGGGGGCAGCTCGCTGCAAGCCCTTCCTGGTGTGGATCAAGGTGCTGAGGAGCTTCAGATAGCCCGTCGGTACGTGCGACCACTGTCGCCCGGGATGCAAGCGGGTGTGCCCCACGGGTGAGGAACCCTGGAGGGACCATCCCGTCGGTAGGGCGCCCCGTAGTTTGCTCGCGGGGTCACTGTCTGCTTTGGCCTTTGGCGTCGCGGGCCTGGTGGCGGGTTCGGCTCCGAGTGTGGTCAGAGCGATCGACAGTGTGCAAGTCAGGACGAGCAGTGTTTGCAGGCGGCGTGTTGTCAGTCGTTTCAGGATCATATTCGGTTTCCCAAAGGTTTCGACGGAGGTGTCTGTTCAGGTTCTGTCTTGCACTTGCAGTTGTGCTTCCTTAATACGTTTGAACTTTTCTGCCTTGGCGGTCGCTTTCAGTATCTTGGCGCGATCCGCTCTTGTGGCGTCTCGCTCGCGTTCTATGGCGATTTGCTTCTGTATCCTGTCGATCTGTGCTTTGAGTTGGGCTATACGCTTGGGGTCTTTTGAGGCGGCCATTTCCGCCTGCATTTTCTTGATGAGATCCTGCAACATCGCGATTCTCTTCGCCGGCTTGTCTAATCTTGTCTTCAGGACCGGTGTTGGATCGGCCTTCGGCGTCACCGGAGCGGGGTCGGTCTTGGCTGCCGGTTTGGTTGCCGGTTTGGTCGCGGGCTTTGGCGGCGGTTTCGGGCAGGTCATCTCGACGATATGTCCGACGTAAACGGGCAGCCTGGCGCCTTGTGCGACCTCAAAACCGATCGACTTGCCCACCAGTTTGCCTTCCACCACCGTACCGCTGTGCAGTTTCACGCGAATGCGCCCCAGCGAGGCGTCTTCGGGGATGGTTATCTGTGCAATCTCGTCGCGCTTGACCGAGACCTTTTCGAGTTCCGTGTCGATCTTCACCGTTTCGTCGGTCACGCGGCCACGCAAGGTGTCTTCGTTTTTCAGGTTCAGCTCAGCCAGATCCGGTCCATTATAATCGGCGGTGGGAAATGCGAACTGCTGGATCAGGTATCGCGGTATCGCCAGTTTCGCCCCGAGGTCCAGCGACACGCTTAGCTTATCGGTTACCAGGAGTCCCGAGAGGACTGATTCGTTGGCGAAGATCGCCCGATGCAGCCCGCCGTCAGGCGTGTCGAGCACGACTTCCCGGAGATCGCCGGGCTCGAGTTTCACCCGTCCGTACTGCGTGTGGAACGTCCAGTCGACGTCGGCGGTATTGAAGAACAACTGCTGACCGCCCCTCAGCACGATCATTGGCTTGCGGAATGTGATCTCCTCGGGGCGCTGGGGCGATACCTTGTAAGCGGCGGTGTCGATCTTGTCGGGGGACATGGACATCTCGTTACCGTTGGCCAGTTTCAGTCGAACTTCACCCGAGAGAAGCTTGCCCACGATGACCTGCCCGTCTGCCAGCGCCAGCCTGATCCGGTCGCCCGCGTTGACCGGCGAGTGCAGGCCCACGACACGCGCCGCATCAAGTGTGAGCTTGCCGTAGAGCGTTTCAATGACGTAGTTTTTGTTAAGCAGCGTCCCGAGCAGTTCGTTCCCGCCGCGCTGGACGATGAGGTCGTGGGTTTCATTGCGGGGCAGTTCGAGCGTGCCCAGCGTCAGCATTGCCCCGGTCATGTTAACGATGATCTTCCGCAACGCCCGGGGAACCTTCTTGAGTTCCCTTTCGACCTTGAAGGTGGTCAGGAACTGCTGGGCGGTGGCAAACGGACGCCGTTGAGCTTCGATCAGACAAAGCGCGACGGTCTTCCTGGCGGGTATTTTCAGTGTGTGGCGGTAGTAGACCGTACTGTTGCTTCGGGTCCAGTGGAAGCTGGGGCGGACCTTGGACTTCTTCGTTGCGAACACGTGGGCCACCGCGGCGTAGGAACTTGACGTGTAACCGGTGACGATCCCCCAATCCTTGGCGCCGGTAGTTGTCCCCCCGGTGGTGGTGCAGGTCTTTCGCGTCGAAGTGCCCATACCGTTGTAGTATTGCAGCGTCAGCGACTGCGGTGAGGCGGCGGTGTTTTCGAAGATGTCGATCCAGCGGCAGTAACCGATCTTCTTGTCGACGTAAATGCGGCGGTAGATGTTGACCGATCCACGCCTCCACGGACCGATCTCGATTTCCGTACCGTCTTTGTTCAACCTCCCCGAAGAACTGCCGCTGAACCCCGAACTGTTTACCTGCAACTGCATGCCGCTGCTGTAGGCGCTGTGGGACCCGCTGTTGACGTACCCGCCGGCGACGTAGATGTTCCACTGGTATCCGGCGCCGTCGGCGGTGTTCCAACTGCCCGATACCGATCGTCCCGACGGTATGTGGATACCCTGGTCTGCCGCTGTGCCAGTGGCGGCCGCCATCAGCAGAAACGCCGACGCGATGCATACTACATGTTTGTTTACAGTCATAACGGCAGGTTACTCCTGAATGCCCAATTACACAATTGTTCTAAAACTTTCCGGCATCGCAATATTAGACTAACAACATCGAGCCAGGTTCCCGTTGGAATTCATATTATCTTTTGCGTCTCTATTCTGTCCCAACGGCCTGCCAATTGCCATGCCTTATCAAATAACACTACCACAGATTCCCCTTTGATTGAAATGAATCGTAGGGTTCTTTCGGAGCGGCTCGATGAGGCCGCACGTCGCCGGCGATGGACCGGCGTGATAACCGGAGGACCTGATGATGCATAGATTTGGAAAGAAGGACTTTTTGTTGGCGGGGATTGTAGTATTGTTCCTGGCGATACTTGCGTTTGCAACGCGCTCGTCGATGCAGGCAGCCGGCGCCGATACCGGTAAGGCCATCCAGACCCGCAACGCGCAGATTCGAGAGGCTTTTCGACTGGCCGAAGGGCGATAACGCCTTACTATACACGCATTAATCAGGGTTGGGTTCCCGGGGCAGGTCCGTGTGCAATGCAAAGCGCATACGGACCTGCCTTAATGGCACACTCTGCGAGGAGAATATCGCATCCTGACAGGCTATTGTCGCTAAAGTGCCAAAAGTAAAAAGACTTACAACTCCGGTACGGACATTGCATACTCTCATGCGGGAGATAATGCAATGCGTTTAGACAAACTGACAGTTAAAGTTCAACAGGCCATGCTGGACGCCCAGTCCACCGCAGCCGAGTCCGGACACCATGCCATCGGTCCACTGCACATACTTGCGGCGCTGCTCAAGCAGGAAGGCGGGCTGGGCGGTACGATTCTTGAGAAAGTAGGTATTCCGACCGACCGTATTCAATCGATCGTGGATTCCGAACTGCAGCGTCTTCCGAGCCAGTCCGCACAGGCCGCCCAAACCGCCGACCCCGCCACCAGCGCCATCATGTTCCGCGCGGCGAAGGAAGCAGAAAAGCTCAAGGACGAGTACATCTCCGTCGAGCATCTGCTGCTTGCATTATCTGACGAAGCCTCGCAGGCCAGGGAAGTGCTGAAAACGCTCGGGGCGGACTACAAGTCGATCCTGGCTGCGATGAAGGACATTCGCGGTTCGCAGAGGATCACCGACGACAGCCCCGAGGACAAGTACCAGGCACTCCAGCGATACGGAATGAACCTGTGCGACCGGGCTCGCGAGGGCAAGCTCGACCCGGTGATAGGGCGGGACGACGAAATTCGCAGATGCATACAGGTTCTCAGCCGCAGGCGAAAGAACAACCCGGTCCTGATCGGTCTGCCCGGAGTGGGCAAGACGGCGATTGTGGAGGGTTTGGCACAGCGGATCGTTGACGGCGACGTACCGGCCGGGCTGACGGGCAAAACAGTAGTCGCCCTGGATATGGGCCAGCTCCTGGCCGGAGCCAAGTTCCGCGGTGAATTCGAAGACCGCCTCAAGGCCGTCCTGAAGGAAGTCACCGAGGCCGACGGGCGGATTATCCTGTTCGTGGACGAACTGCATACTGTAGTGGGCGCGGGCGCCGCCGAGGGGGCGATCTCGGCGGGCAACCTCATCAAGCCCGCACTGGCACGCGGAGACCTCAGGTGTATCGGCGCCACCACGCTTGATGAATATCGCAAGCACGTCGAGAAGGACGCCGCCCTCGAGCGGCGCTTCCAGCCGGTAGTGATCGACGAACCGGGCATCGAAGACACCATCGCGATTCTCCGCGGACTGAAACCGCGGTACGACACGCATCACGGTGTGCGAATCCAGGATGCGGCGCTGGTGGCGGCGGCAGTTATGAGCCAAAGATACATCACAGATCGATTCCTTCCGGACAAGGCGATAGACCTGATAGACGAAGCCGCCTCGCGCCTGAGAATCGAGAACGATTCGATGCCCGCCGAACTCGACGAGTTGAAGCGGCGCCTGGTTCAATTGCAGATCGAGCGCGAAGCGCTCCGCAACGAGAGCGACGACGCCAGCAAGGAAAGATTGATCGCCCTGGAGAAAAATCTGGCCGATCTTCAGGCCCAGTACGACCAGATGCACGGGCGATGGGACAACGAGCACGGCGCCCTGGACAGGATCAAGGACCTCCAGGAGCAGATCGAATCGGCCAACACGTCACTGGAACAGGCCCAGCGTACAGGCGACCTGGAGACCGCCGCGAGGATTCAGTACGGGCAACTGCGTGAACTCGAGGCCCAACAGGCCGACGAGGAAGAGACGATCGCCCGCCTCCGCCAGGGCGGCGGGCTTACCAGCGAGGAAGTCACCCCCGAGCACATCGCCGATGTGGTGGCCAAGTGGACGCATATTCCCGTCACCAGGCTGATGGAGTCTCAGCGGGACCGCCTGATGCAGATGGAGCAGCACCTTGCCCGGCGGGTAGTCGGGCAGAGCGAGGCCCTGACCGCCGTCAGCGATGCGGTGCGGAGGAATCGCGCGGGCCTGGGCGACCCCAAGAGGCCTATTGGAACTTTTATCTTTCTCGGACCGACAGGCGTGGGCAAGACCGAACTGTGCAAAGCTCTGGCTGAACTGCTGTTCGATTCCGAAGACGCCATGGTGCGAGTCGACATGAGCGAGTTCATGGAAGCCCACTCGGTCGCCAGGCTTATCGGCGCCCCTCCCGGATATGTTGGCTACGAAGAGGGCGGGCGCCTGACCGAAGCGGTGCGCCGCAAACCATACTCGCTGATCGTCCTGGACGAAATCGAAAAGGCCCACTCCGACGTCTTCAACGTGCTGCTGCAGGTACTCGATGACGGGCGGCTGACCGACGGGCAGGGAAGGACCGTGGATTTCAAGAACACGCTGATCGTAATGACCAGCAACATCGCCTCCGAAGTGATCCAGGAAATGGCTCACAACCATGCCGAGCAGTGGGAGATCGACGCCCAGCTCGCAGAGGCGCTCAAGCAGCAGTTCCGCCCGGAATTCCTCAACCGGATCGACGAGACGGTCGTCTTCCATTCGCTTACCCGCGAAGACCTCGCCGCGATCGTAGATATCCAGGTGGCTGAACTTTCCCAGCGCCTCGCCGATCGCAGCATCACGGTATCGGTCACAGATCAGGCCAAGGAGTTGATCGGCGAACTCGGCTACGATCCGAGTTTTGGCGCCCGACCGCTGAAGCGGCTGGTCCAGCAGAAGATCGAAAACCCCCTGGCTTCGAAGATAATCGCCGGGGAGATATCCGACGACTCTCGCGTAATTGTAGACGCAAAAGGCAAGACGTTCACGTTCGACGTCGCAGGATCGGTCGCCGGGAACTGACGGGGCCTATTAAGCGCCCGTGGCGAGTTTGCAGGCTTGCTCGGCCAGTGCCAGTGCGTCCCGGCCGTTCGATTCGTCGATCTCGCGGCGATGAGTGTTGTCGCGGATGTAGGCGACCTGGTCGACCAGCAGGTCCCGCACGCTGTCGGCGTAGGCGGTTTGTTTGTCGGCTTGGGGGACATAATGCAGACGCATACGCTGAGTTACTTTCCTCTTCACGCCGCGGCTGGGGAGGGTCCCCATTTCGGGTGCGAACGTTTCGATCACGTCGATTTGTGCTCCGGGGCAGATATCGAGCAGTTGCTCTGCACCGCTGTCGTCGACTACCGCGTCAATGGCCAACTCCAGTGGAATCCATCCGTCTATCCGTATGTCTCCCAGTTCGCAGACCATGTGGTGGGTGGTTCTGTCCATCATGGCCAGTTGATCGAATCCGTGGTAGTGGTTGACTATCGCGCCGCAGTCGTGCCTGACCGTACACATCACGCGGTCTTCCTGCGCCGTACCGCCGCGGACTTCGGTGTTCGCGTCGATAACGCTTCCGGCGCCGAGGAGACACTTGTAAAAATCGAAGAAATGCACGCCGTGCTCGACGAAGATACCGCCCGAGACTTCTTTGTCCCAGAACCAATGGTCCGGACTGAGCATCGAATCCGAGGCGCCGTTGGTCAAGCGTGCGGTGAGTACCTGGCCCATGATCCCTGAGTCGATGATCCGCTTGACTGTTCGGGTCACCATGTTATATCGCAGTACGAAGTTTACCGGTGCGATGGTTCCACTGGCGGCCACCGCCGCCAGCATCTCCGAAGCTTGTGCGAGATTCATCGCCAGCGGTTTTTCGCACAGGATGTGTTTCCCGGCTCCGGCGGCTGCGAGGACCAGTTCCCGGTGCGATGACGGCGGCGTGGCGATGTGGACGATCTGCACCGAATCGTCGGCGATCAGTTCGCGAGGGTCTCCGTATGCGGGCACGGAGAAGTCCTGTCCGAATGATTTGGCGACTTTCGCTCGAACGTCGGCGACGCCGGCGGCTTTGACGCAGTCCAGCTTGCTGTAGGCATCCAGACAGAACAAGCCGAATGCCCCGCACCCGATTAATCCCAGTCCCAGCGGTTCAGCGTCGGTCATGATATTTCCCTTATTAAAAGCTTGGTTTCAGAGGTTGCGTGTCTTGCAGAGTATTATATGCGCCCCGGCGGGAGTCTGACAGCAGCAAGCATATCGCACGCCGCTTGACGCGGGTGTCAAACGTATGCGATAATCATCGGCCCACGGGACTTGATTCCAAGGTTTTTCATGCTCAAAGTACTAGGCAAGACGTTTTTGAAGCTTATTGGCGGCACGCGCAACGAGCGCCTGATCCGATCGCGATTGGACTATGTCGTCACGAAGATCAACCCGCTCGAACCGGAGATGCGCGCCCTTTCAGACCAGGAGTTGCTCGCTCGCAGCGAAGGTATTCGCAACCGATTGGCCGCCGGCGGGCGGAGAGAGGAGGTCAAGCCCGAGGCCTTCGCATTGATACGGGAAGCGTCGCGCAGGGCTCGCAACCATCGCCAGTTTGACGTGCAACTTGTTGCGGGCATGGTGCTTGACGAGGGTTCGATAGCCGAAGAAGCCACCGGCGAGGGCAAGACCATAGCGTGCTATCCCGCGATATATATGGCCGCTCTCGAAGGCATGCACACTCACGTTATCACGACCAATGACTACCTTGTCCGGATCGGCGCCGATTTCGCCAAACCCATATTCGAACTCCTCGGCGTCTCGGTAGGGTACATCACCGTCGGCATGGAGTCCTCCGAGCGAAAGGACAACTACGCCTGTGACGTCACCTACGGGACCAACAGCGAGTTCGGTTTCGATTACCTCCGCGACAACATGAAAACGTCGGTCGATCGCCAGGCCCAGGGGCCCCTGGATTTCGCGATCATTGACGAAGTGGACAGCATTCTTATAGACGAGGCCCGTACGCCGCTCATTATTTCCGGACCCGCCTACGGGGAAACCGCCCGCTACTCCAAGGCCGACTCCGTCGCTCGCGAACTTATCAAGAGACACCGTCCCTGGGAGCAGGCCAAACAGCGCGTCGATTCGCTGGACCGCGAACTGAAGACCATGCTTGGCGAACAGGGCAAGGTCAGAGGCAAATCCGCCGATGAGATCGGCGCCAAGGTCGAAGCCCTGCAGGAAAAGCTGGACCAGGCCCAGGCGGCCTTGGACAATGAATTGCAACTCTACGAAATCGAGAAAGACCGCAAGTCGGCCCACATGACCCACGAGGGCACGAGGGTCGCACAGGACATCGCCGGTGTCGGAAGTTTCTACGTCGGCGCCAACATGGAATGGCCTCACCTGATGGAACAGTCCCTCAGGTCGCACCTGGTCTACGAACGCGACAAGGAATACGTGGTCCAGAACGGAGAGGTCATTATCGTTGATGAGTTTACCGGTCGGTTGATGGAAGGGCGGGAATGGTCCGACGGGCTGCACCAGGCCGTCTGTGCAAAAGAACGAGTCCAGGTGAAGGAAGAGAATCAGACCCTGGCCACCATTACGCTCCAGAATTTCTTCAAACTGTACAAGAAACTTGCCGGGATGACAGGAACCGCCATTACTGAGGCCTCGGAGTTCGTCAAGATATACTCTCTCGACGTGGTCTGCGTTCCGACGCACCGCCCGGTGAACCGGATGGACCACGACGACCGGATCTACGCCGATGGCGACGCCAAACTCCGCGCCCTGGTCGAGGAGATACACACCGTTTCGCTGGCGGGGCGACCGATCCTGGTGGGCACCACGAGTATCGAGAAGTCGGAGCGTCTGTCTGAGATGCTCACGCGCACTTACGGTACGGAGCACCAGGTGCTCAACGGACGCGTGAACGATGCCGACAAGGAAGGCGAGATCGTAAAACTTGCCGGACTGCAGCGCCCGCAGAAGAAAGGCTCCAAAAAGATGGTCGGTGCTGTGACCATTGCAACCAATATGGCCGGGCGAGGCACGGACATCAAACTCGGTCCGGGCGTCGTCTATGAAAAGTGCAAGGTTCCTTCCGACGAGGATATCAGGTCGATGGGCCTCGAACCGGACCCGCTCTATCCGGCCGGTGTTAACAAGTGCTGCATCAATTGCGCCCAATACCAGAGCGATCCGAGCTGCAAAAACTGTTTCAAGTCGAAGCGGGATTCCGCCTTTCCGGTCCGCGGGCGGACTGACTGCCGCGAAAACGTGCCCTGCGGTCTCCATATCGTCGGTACGGAACGCCACGAGGCCAGGCGTATCGACAACCAGTTGCGAGGGCGCTCCGGACGCCAGGGCGACCCGGGTTCCAGCAGGTTCTTCCTGTCGATCCGCGACGAACTGCTGGCGATCTTCGCCGGTGAATGGACGCTGAAAATACTGAGTTTCCTCGGTCTGCAGGGCGACGTGGCGATCGAGAACAAACGCGTTTCCAAAGGCATCGAGCGGGCCCAGAAGAAAGTTGAGGAACGCAACTTCGAGACGCGCAAAAGCCTCCTGGAATACGACGAGGTGATGGACTATCAGCGCCACCGCTTCTACTCCGACCGCCAGAAGGTGCTCGAGGGACGCGACCTGGAAAATCTTGTCGGCGGGATGATAGAGGAAGCCACCGACGAGGCGATCGAAGACTATCTCGCCGAAGACTATCGCCGCCGATGCATCGCCGACTGGGCGCAGAAGAACATCCAACTGCCCGTTCGACCCGATCAGATTCGCTCCCACGGTCCCGACGGACTGGAGGACCTGATGCGTGCCCTGAAGTCTCGCGCCAAGGATGAGGCGGTCGGTACGATCGCGATAACGCTTGGTGAATACATGGACGAAGACATCCCGCGGAAGCAGTGGGATCTTAAGGGCCTGTCGAGCTGGGTTATGAGTCGCTTTGGCGTGAATATCTCCCAAAATCAACTGCGCAGGATGAGTCCGGAGGAAGTGGAGCTGCAACTCAACGAGGCCGCCGCCGTCCGCGTCGATGAACTCGACCTCACGCCTCTGGCGACTTATCTGGCGCCGGATTTCCAGATTCGTTCCATTGCGGCATGGGCATGGGGGAAGTTTGGTATCGAGCTGACGGGCGATGATCTTGGCGGTGCGGCCGCGCCGCATCAGAATGTCAGGGACGTGATTCTGACGCGCGTTTCCGACTTGTACCGGCGCCGCGAGATCGAGTATCCCGCCGAATACGCCATAGAGATGACCGTCGGGCGATCCGATTCGGACAACGTGTACGCCATCGGTCAACTGGTCGAATGGGCGAACCACAAGTACGATGCCGGTCTTACGCCCGAAGATTTCCAGGGAGCCCAATCTTCGGAGATATACGATCGCCTGGTGGAAATATCTACCGCCTGGTCCGGTGACGAGCGGCTCGACGAGTGCATCCGCAACGCCCTTGGCAGCGACCCGGACGCGCCTGCCGCCATCGACTTCGCCATGTCACGCTTCGATACGGAACTGAACGAAAGCGATTTCAACGGCGATATTCCAGGGCGGCTTAGAGATGTCGGACGCAACTTCCTCCGCCGCGAGATGACCGAACTGGAACGCTACGTGCTGCTCCAGATATACGATCAGTCGTGGAAAGACCACCTGCTGAACATGGATCACCTCAAGGACGGGGTCGGTCTGCGAAGCTTTGGCGAGCAGGACCCGCGAGTGGTCTACAAACGCGAAGGCGCCAGGCAGTTCCGCGAGATGCTTTCCGATGTGCGTGAAAAGGTTACCGACATGATCTTCAAGGTCAGCCTGTCGGCCGGCGGGGAACAGGTCGCAAACGTTTACGATATCTCCGACACAGTCCACGAGCAGCTCAGCGGATACGACCATCTTACGGGGGGAATGGACCCCCAAGCCGCCCAAAGCCGCCACGCCCGCCCGCAGACGATCGTCAGAGATATCCCCAAGGTCGGACGCAACGATCCGTGCCCGTGCGGTTCGGGTAAGAAATACAAAAAATGCTGCGGTAAGCATTGATAACGAAGAAGGACCGGTAGAAATGGCCAGAGACAAGATCGGCGAGCGCAGGACCAGGCTCGAGAAAGACAAAAAACGAGATGAGTGGTCCCGAAAAATCCTGACCTCCGACGAGATCGACGCGGAGAAGGAGCTTCTGGACAACACTCCGCCCGTCGAGCCGATAAAGGGCGACGACACTCCCGGGCGCAACGATCCGTGCCCGTGCGGTTCGGGCAGGAAGTACAAGAAATGCTGCGCCCTGAAGTAGGGCTTTTGGAAACGATCGTTCAAAACGCTTGAGGCCACTGATGTCCACCCATAAAACATGCAGGCTCGCACTGGCCGACGGGATGGTTTTTACCGGAAAAGCATTCGGCGCCGAAGGTTCGTCCGATGGAGAGGTCGTGTTCAACACGGGCATGACCGGATACCAGGAGGTGCTCACCGACCCCTCGTACGCCGGGCAGATCGTCACGATGACCTATCCGCTGGTGGGCAATACCGGTATCAACGTCGAAGATGTCGAGAGCCGCGACCGCAAGATCCAGGTCCGCGGCTTCGCGATCAGGGAACTCTCGCCGATAGTCAGCAACTTCCGCTCGCGGCAGTCGCTGGAAGAATATTTTGCGACCGAGGGGATCATGGGGATCACCGGCGTCGATACCCGCGCGCTTACCAGGCATATTAGATTGACCGGTGCGGTGGGGGGCGTATTGAGCACCGAAGACGTCTCTGACGACCAGCTCGTCGAGCGGGCCAAAGCCTTCGGCTCGATGGCGGGCAAGGATATGGTCAAGCATGTGACGCCCGCCGAGGCGTACGATTGGCCGGACGGTTACGTCAGCGAATTCGCCCAGGGCGCCCGCGAACATGGCGAGAAGGTATTCGACGTGGTCGCCATCGATTGCGGCGCCAAAATGAACATTCTGCGGAATCTCGTCGAGTGCGGATGCAAGGTTCGCGTCGTCCCCGCGGCTGCGCCGCCTGATGAGATCCTCGCCGCCAGGCCCGATGGCGTATTCGTGTCCAATGGACCGGGCGACCCATCCGCCGTAACGTATACGATCGATACGCTCAAGGGACTCGTGGGCAAGATCCCGATCTTCGGGATATGCCTCGGGCACCAGATGTTGTCGCTGGCGCTGGGTGCTGAGACGTACAAGCTGAAGTTCGGGCACCGGGGCATCAACCAGCCCGTGCGGAACCAGGCCACCGGAAAAGTCGAAATTACCAGCCAGAATCACGGTTTCGCCGTCGACGACGCGTCCCTGGCAGCCAGCGGCGCCGAGGTGACGCACGTGAACCTGAACGACGAAACGGTCGAAGGTTTCACGCACGGCGACCACGCCGTTTTCAGCGTTCAGTATCACCCCGAAGCCTCCCCCGGCCCGCACGACGCGACATACCTGTTCGACTGTTTCCGAGACATGATGGAAACAGGAACAGCTCCGAGCGCCGAACAAATGCACACCGCCCAGGAAAAACTCGCCAAAGCATAGTTTTAGTCAGCGGTTTCAAATCCCCGTTCATGAATAGCGGCCGACGGTAAGTCGGCCCTCATCCTGACGCAGTCGGGATTGTCGCGAAGCGACGCCTTTTACCTTTCGCCGTTGAGCCCTCCACAGGAGGGCTCTAAACATGTCAATTCTTCTTCCGCTTCTTGTGCCCATCGAATCCCTTGCTGCGATCGATCCATCCGCCGCCCTTGGCGGGTATGTGTGCCGACTTGGCGAAATCGGTCATCTCCTTCAATATATCCGGATGTTTCTTCGCCAGATCATTTTCCTCCAGCGTGTCCTCATCGAGATCGAATAACTGCCACGCCTGCCGCCTCGACATGAACGCCTTCCACTTGCCTTTCCGCACCGCTACCTGACCCGAGTACTCCCAATAAAGGAAGTCATGCTGCTTCT
>JADHXQ010000097.1 GCA_016782885.1 Phycisphaerae bacterium
TCATCGAAATCTTGCGGAGATTGGGTATCTTCCGCAGGATGTCCATCTTGATGTCGAGCGGTTCGCAGCAGCCGTAGTACGTCAGGCCCCAACGCTCGAGGTATCGCATCTCGTGGCGGAGCGCGAATTCCCAGTGCATTTCGGGCGAGACCTGCGAGAATATCTGTGCCGTTGCGCAGCCCCACAAGTTCCGGGCGGTTATGTGTTCCGGGTCGAAGGGCTCACCGGGCAGTTCATCTGTATAACCATACGCCCCCGAACCGACTCGCGTGTTGTCGTTATTGGGTGTGAGAAGGCCGACTGCCTCCCACTGGTCGAGACGGTCTATGTAGACGTCGACCAGGCGCGAGACGATATCGTTGACCATCTGCGGGCGGAGCACCATGTCCATCATCGCTTCCTGCACGCCCCACCAGCGGATCAACTCGTCCCAGGGCGAAAACCACATCCCTTTGATGCCTTCTTTCCGAACGGGCATGATATCGCCGAGCGCGTCGCACATCATCTCGTAGCGCTCTTCGCTGGCGGCTTCGTCGTGCGTGATGACGGCGTTGGCGATCTTCTCGATGTCTTCCGGATCGACGATCTGGCGATGGAACTTCCGCGATACGACGTCGCTTTCGGGGTCGGTTATGGCGATTTCGACATCCTCGTCGAGGCCGAAGCCCGTGTCCCCGATCGCCAGCGGGCAGGAGATGTAGTTGCTGACGATCATGTCGCCGGGCATGTGGCGCCACTGGTAGATCGTTTTCCGCATGTTGTCTTCCAGTTCGCGGCAGAATTCGTCCTCGCACTGGACCGTCAGTTCGTCATCGACGTTCATCTCGTGCCACGGGATCTCGTTCATCCAGACCATGGGGCGCTCGGGCTGGAGTTTATTTACACGGGCCCACATCGCGGCCTTTTCGGCATGTACGTCGAGTGCGGCGATTTCGGCAAGCTCACCCGCGAGCGTCCTGAGCACATCGCGGTCTGTATCGGAGACTTTCATTTTGCCTTTTTTTTCCTTCGTTTTCTGGGTTTGCCCGTGCCCTTGACCTTGCGCGAACTGCGCAGCGACTCGGGATTCTCGGAGATGTCGGTAGTCTTGCGTTTACCGGCGAGGGTGTCGGCAATTCGCTTGATGGAGTGTTTGACGTAGCTCTCGGATATGTCGACCCCGAAGTATTCGCGCTTGAGCCTTGCCGCGACCACGCAAGTCGTCCCCGAACCGCTGAACGGGTCCAGGACCAGGTCGCCGGGGTTCGAGGAGACCTTGATGATCCGTTCGAGCAGTTTCTCGGGCATCTGGCACGGATGCCATTTGACGCGCTCGTTGAACGTTCCGCACACGCGGGAGAAACTCCAGACGTCGTCGGGCAATTTGCCTTTGGGATCGGCCCGGCGGTCGGCGTAGGTCGTCTGGCGGGCCGACGGTATCCGCACATCCATATCGTTGAACGTTATCGCCTTGTGGTCGGTGGTCTTGGTCCAGTAGAACAGGTGCGTGTGGCTGCGGGCGAACTTGGTTTGGGTGTTCTGCCCGAACGTGTAATGCCATATCACCCAGTTGCGCAGGTTCAACCCGAGTTTGCGCCCGATCACGCGGACCTCCGCGGCGTAGTCGTCGCCGATAGCGATCCACATCGTCCCGTTGTCTTTCAGCACGCCGGCGCAGGCGGCCATCCATTTCTCGGTCCAGCGGTAGTACTCGTCGTAGGCCTTGCGGTCTTCGTAGACATCGTACTTGTAGCCGATGTTGAACGGCGGGTCGGCGAAGATCAGATCGACTTTCGGCAGCAGGGTCCGGCCGAGGATCTTGATGCAGTCTCCGGCGACGATGGTATCGGGCTCTATCATGATCCGGGAATGATACCGCAAACGAGGCCGCGGCGCAAGGGTATTCCTTGCGCCTTGTAGTTGCAGCAGTATTCCGTACACTCACGGTTCACGTGATCCAGTGCAATACACCTGTTGAGAACGCCCTGGCAATGTTCCGGGCGGTCGGTAGAGATGTTTGAACGAGGAAACACTATGAAACGGCGTGAGTTATTGAAAGCCTCCGCCGGAGCGGCGGCGATGTCGGCGTTGGGCAACCCGCTGTTTGCTGCTGCGATCAAGAACGCGGATATTGACGTGAAAAAATTCTTTTCCTCGTCTGATCCCGCGGTGATGAAGCTCACCGAGCAGGTATTCGCCAAATGCATTCTGGGCAAGCTGTTCCCGCCTGCCGCCCCCATGAAGCATAACTGGATCGGTCCGGGCGGCGGGTACAAGGGCCAGTGGATATGGGACACGATGTTCGTTGTCGATCTGCTGAGCATCCTGGGCGGGCAGGAGAAGATCATTCGCGGCGTGTTCCAGAACTACTGGGATTTCCAGGTGCGATGGAATAAGGAAATGCCCGAATACGCCCACGACATGGTCCCCTGCATGATCTCGCCGGGCAATAAGAAATGGGTCAGGTTTCCGGCCTATTCGCAGATACCGATCCTCGCCTGGGGCGTCGAGCGGGTTTACCGGCGTAACGGTGACAAAGAACTCATCAAGCAGTGTCTGAGGCCCCTGGAGCGGTTCCACGATTGGTACTGGCGCGAGCGCGACGTCACCAACAGCGGGCTTGTCGCCGTCGGGTCATACAACCCCATAGTGCAGCACGCGCGATGGGAAACGTTCGATTACGAATGCAACATGGACGCTCTGAAGCTGACCAGGCACCCGACGCGAAAGGGCCAAAACGAAGGCAAATGGTATGGCGACATCTGCGTAACGGGAAACACGGCGTTCCTTATCCTGGGCGAAAAATGCCTGGTGCGCCTGGCGGAAATCGTGGGCGACAAGGCGATGGCCGCCCGCCGACAGGCGCGGGTCGACAAGTCCGTCGCGGCTATGCGAAAACACATGTGGGACCAGGACGCCGGTACGTTCCTGTCGGTCAAGCGCGACACGCTCGAGAAAATCCCGGGCGCCACGATAGGAAGCTGGATACCGCTGCACGCGGGCATCCCCACCAAGGCCCAGGCCAAGCGGATGGCCGAAGTCCTGAACACCGACAGTTGGATGACTCCGCTCCCGATCCCCACCGTCGACCGCAAGGACAAACGCTGGATATCCCATAAGTTCTGGCGTGGTGATGTATGGGCGCCGACGAACTACCAGATTGCAAGCGGACTGGCGGACTACGGATACAGGGAACTCGCCGCGGAAATCTGCGACAAAACCGTAGCCAACGCGATAAAGAATGGGATTAGCGAACGCTACGATTCGATCTCGGGCAAGAAGCTGGGCGTGGAGTATCTGGGCATGACCTGCACGGTTGTCACGATGATGCTCGACGGGCTGACCCGCAAGCACAAGCTCCAACTGCGCAAGGCCTGAGCCGCGCTGGGGAGGGCAACGGATTTCAATATCCAATATCCAACACGGAATATCCAATTCCCAAGTGAACGACAACATCCAACGGCAGCGACAAACCACAATAGTCTTGGGGATTGGCCGTTGTGTTGTCTCGTTTGCCGTTACTTGGGAATTGGATATTGAGTTGTTTTATTTCTTCGGCGCCGGTTTGGTTGTGGGTGCTTTTGCGGGGATCTGGATCAGCGGAGTGGGCAGTTTCTCGCTGGTGAGGTATAGCGATTGCCCAGCCGGTCCGTAGCAGATCGACTCGCCCTGCCTGCGCCTCGGGATGCGCAAGATTCGGGGCTTCCGCGAGAACCCGGCAGCCCATGTTTCATCCCGCCCGCGGACATACTCGTAGGCATGTCCGTAGGTCAGCACCACTGCCCGCAGTCCGTCGGGCGAGATGTCCATCGCGGTGGTGGTTGGAATGCTGAGCGTCGCGATTGCCTTTGCAACCAGCGGTTTCCTGGGCGAGCGATTCGGGAGGCCCATCGTGTAGACCTTGCATTTTCCGCCGGATTGCTTCGAGACCAGGTAGATCGTCCGCGTGGTCGAGTCGACGCCTACCGACTCGCAGTTGCGCGGACCGTCGGCGTAATCGAATGGGATGGTCATCGCGCACCTGGCCTTGAATTTATCCCCGCGCCGGGCGGTATTCAGCAGAGGTTCGGCTACGATATAGAGCCTGCAGTCCAAGCGCGTTTCACCGTTGTCGCCGAAATCACCCAGCATGAGGAAGTGTTTGCGGTTGATCGTAAACGAGCATATATCCTCCCAGTCCCGCGCGCCGGCTCCGATCAGGGTGACCGTTGCCAGGTCGGCGCCGGCGAAGTTAATTGCGAAGAACTGCGGTCTGTCGCCCGAATCGTTGTGCGTCCAGAGAACGCCCTTATTCCTGCGCCCGGCGGTCAGTCCGCTGGATTCGTCGATGCCCTTGTTGGCCAGCTTCGCCAGTTCCCTGCCCGGAAGGTATGTGATCCGTTCGATGGGTTTTGCGGGTCCGGAGCGGTTGAGGGCGATCAACGGTCCGGCAAGCACCGCCGCGCCCGCAAGCATCCACAACATTCGCGATCGAATCATCCGTTTGACTCCTGATCCCGCCGGCGATCATCTCGCGGGGTATCAATTGATTCTATCGGTGTCTCCAGGCGAACTCAATGCAGTTTTCTGGTGCTGTAGCGATCCTCAGGCGGTTTTGGTGACAGGTTTCTTGCGCCTTGCCGGTTTTGTGGTCGGTGTTGGCGGTTTGGTCATTCTGCGGTACTTGGAAATAAGGTTCAGGAGTTTTGTCCGGTTGGGATGGTCCGGTTCGAGGTCCAGCACGAGGCGCCACTGAAGGACCGCTTTTGCATACTGGCGGGCCTCCTGGTAGGCGTTTCCGAGATTCAGATGCAGCGAAGTGGTCTGCGGGCTGGCGTTGACCGCTTTTTCGAGGAACTCGATGTACCTGGTGAAGTCGCCGGCCTGGTTGTACTGCCCGGCCACTTTCAGATACGCCTCGACGAGCGTCGGTTCGTAGGCGGCGGTGTCGAGTTTGATGGCCTCTCCGAGCAGTTCGAGGTATTCATCATACTTGTCGATACCGAATGCGGCCTGGGAGTAGTAGTAGAAGAACAGCGCCTTGTCCTCTTTGGGGATGGTCTTGCGAATCTTTGCGAACATCTCGTATGCGCGAGCGTATCGCCGGGCGTTGAGGTAGATATTGGCCTTTAGGAAATGGATGTCCGGGCGGTCCTTGATGCCGTCTGCGATCGCGCGTGCGACCTGGTAGATCGCCGAGTTGCTCGGTGCGGCGCGGAATGTGTCCTTCTTGCCCGGCTGGGGTTCTATCAGATACCAGTTTCCGTCAATCGTTCCGGTTTTTCCGGCTTTGACGGTAACCACCGAGACCTTTCCGAAGTAGTTCCGCAGGTTGAAATACGCCGAACCGAGCTTGTATCGCAGGACGGGGCTGTCGAGGTTGAGGCCCAGCGCCTTCTGGTATGAATCGACGGCCAGTGCGAACGAATTCCCGGCGAGGTGTATGTTTCCCAGGCGGTAATGGTCTGCGGCGTTTTTCGCGTTGAGCTTGATAGCTTCCTGGTAGTACTTTCGGGCCTTCTTGTGCTGGTCGAGGTTGTAGAGGGCCTCTGCCAGCAGTTGATAGGTCGTGTAGTCGTGGCGGTACTTCAGGAGCGGTTCGAGTATCTTGACGGTGTTCTTCCAGTCTTTGCGTTCGGCGAAGATCTGCCCGAGCAGTTGCCCGGCCTCGACGTGGTCGGGCGCGGACTTGAGCACCATCTTCAATTGCGCTTCCGCCAGGCCGGGCTTCTCGGCGTATCGGTACGCCCTTGCCAGATAGAGGCGGTAGCTGGTCTTGGCGTCCCTGGCGTCTACGGCCTGTTTCAACAGCTTGATGGCCGCGTCGTAATCGCCGGTCAACATTGCCTTCCTGCCATCCTGGAACAGTTTCTGTGTACCGGTTGGCTTGTTGTTGTTTTCGGCGTTTTTCTTCGGTTGTCCCGAAGCTGTCGAAGCGCCCAGCAGCATCGCAAGCAGCGTCAGGGCCGTCAGGGTTCCTGTAAACGTTGAGTTCGTTGTCTTCATGATTATGATCTCCATGATCCGAGGTTTCGGATAGTTTTCATATTTTTTGTATTTGTTATATTTGTTCTCGATGTTCGCGACGTTTACAGCCGGTAAGTTTTTATCCAACTGATCTGTTCCTTGGCCTTTGCGACCATAGGCCCTTTGGGGAAGTTGGTCATATAGTTTGTGTAGGCGTCCATCGCCTGTACCCATTTCCCGGCGTGCTCGTAGTTTTCGGCGATTGCGAATTGCGCCGCATCGGCCCGGCTCGAACGCCGGTAGTTCCTCAGGAACGCCTCGTATGCGCTGATGGCTTCTTCGGCTTTGCCCTGGTTCTCGTAGTACTGGGCGATCCGCCAACTGGCGTCTTCGGCGACGCTGGTGCCGCTGAACTGGCGGACGATTTCGAGGTAGGTCTTCATCGCCGCATCGGCGTCCTTGAGCCTGTCGGCGTAGATTGTGGCCATTCGCAGGAGCGACTCGTCGGCCTTGTCGGCGGCGGCCACTTCGGAGGCCTTGCGGTAGGACGTCACCGCCTGTCGCAGCGAGGCGTTTATCTTGTCCTGGCGGTCGGCAAGCTGCTTTGCGGTCAGGACGACGACCTGCTGTTCGGCGAGGTCGGCCATGATCGCGGCGTTGGAGATATTGAACTGTGCGGTCTGAATGGCGCCTCTGGCCATTTCGAGTTCGGCGCTCTTCTCATCCTTTCCGGCCTTGAACTGTGCGATTCGCTTTTTGTTCTCCATCGAGACCCGCCGCCGGCCCGACGCGAAGTTGTCGTATGCAAGTTTCTGTGCGAAGTCCCGCTGCTTGGTGATTGTCGATGCCCGGGTCACCGCGCCCAGAGACGCCGCTTCGGTCTCGTAGCTCTGCCCGACCATGTACAGCGCGTCGTCAGCCAGCGGGCTGCCGGGGTATTTCGCCCCGACTTCCAGAAGGGCCTCGCGAGCTTTTGCGGTCTCGCCCATCGCCAGGTAGGTCGTTCCGACCTTGAACAGGGCGTCGTCGGCGAAGTGTGAGGCGGGCCAGTTTGCGGTGACCTTGCGGTATTCGATTATGGCCTTGACGGGATTGGACAGTTGAGAAGCCACTATCACGGCGATCTGGTATTGGGCGTCGAAGGCCTTTCGCTGGCCTTTTTCGTCGACGAGCGTCTGGTATCGTGCGAGATCCTTGAGCACGCCGATTCGCCGTGTGGCCTCGGCGATGCGTGTATCGGGCTTCTGGACGGTCTTGCCGCTCTTGACGGTCGTGACGGTCGTGGCGAGCGAGTATGACTTGACGTAGTCCCGGTATGCGTTGGATGCCTCTCGCCAGCGGCTGAGGTTTATGGTGCATTCGGCGATAGACCACTTTGCCTCGCGGACCCACACGCCGCCGGCGAACTCGCTGATGACGCGCTTATACGCCGCGATGGCGTCTTCCCACGCTTCGTTGGCCTGGTGAATCTGCCCGACGGCCGTCAGGGCCTGTCCGGCCTGGACGTGGTTGGGGAAACTGTCGACGAACGATTCCAGCACGTGCAGGGCCTCGACCCAGCGTTTCTCGCCCTTTAGCTGCGTGCCTATCTGGAACATTGCGGCCTGGGCGGTCGCGTCGCTTCCGCCGAGGGCGAAGTTCAGCTCGATATACGCTTCGGCGGCGCGGAGCGGGCGGTGGAGGTTGGTCTGGTAGGTCTGGGCGATCCGCAGGGAGGCCTGGGACGCCAGGGCGTTTGTCGGGTAGTGGTTGGCCAGGTCCGTCCATACCACGATCGCCTCATTGTGGTATCCCCTGGACGACAGTTCGCCCGAGATGGTCCAGAGCATCTGCGGGATCGTTCCGATCTGCGGATGATCGTGGAACTTGGCGGCCACCTTCAGCAGTTCCCTGCCCGATCGGACGTACTGCCCGCGGGCGAGGGTCGCGCTGAAGGCGTTCACCACTCGCGCCTGGTTCAGGAAACTGTTGGCGATGGCCCACTGGGCTCCATGCACGACTGCCTTCTCGTCGGGGAGGTCGGCGACGATCGCCTCGAGCTGCTTGCGCGCCTTGGCGAATCGTTGGGCGACTTCCGCCAGCATCTCCTGCGTCAAGGCCCTGGTCTTGACCGGCTGGGCCGCCCACGACAGGTAGTCCCTGGCGATCGACATTCGAAGCGCGGGCGTCTCGATGTCCGTCGGGTTGTCGGCAAGGAAGCGCTCGACCATCGCCGCGGACCTGGACCAGCGTGCAATGCTCCGCCAATGCCCGACCATCACCATGATCTCGCCGCGGGCCTGGTCGGCGGTGGCGGTCCGGGGATACTTGGCGCGGATCGACTGGAACACGCCGTACGCCAGGGACAGGAACTTCTCCTGGCGGGCGATCTCGGCGTCTGAGAGCACCGGAATCGCCAGCCTGCCGCGCTGAGATGCCTGCTGCTGGACGACTTTCGCGTTGGATTCGGTCTTGGCGGCGTATTTGTACCGCATTTCTTCATCTCGCAGCAGTGCGATGCGGCTGGCCCGGCTGGTGTTCTGACGTTTGATCTCCGCCATCGCCAGGATGTCGCTCTTGTGAAGAGCTGCGTCATCGTCGAGCGCCTGCAACTTCCCGGCGAGTTCCTTGAGTTTGTCGGCCTCGCTCGCCACTGTCCTGCCGGCGGGTTTCTTTCCGGGACCACCGCCGCCTGCGGATCCTGTAGGCGCTGGCCCGGATAGGGCGGGTTTCGGCGTACTTTTCGGGTCCGCCGGCATCGGACTGTCCGCCGCGAAACCCATCGCCAGTGCGGAAACGCCTTTGCCCTTACCGTCGCCTTTGACGGGGCGTCTCGGCGCCGTCAGCGCCTTGAGCACTTCCCTGGCGTGGGCGGGCATCACCTTGCCGAGTTGGCAGAGTCCGCGGCTGAACTCCGGCCGTTCGGGCCTGCGGATGTCCAGGCCCGCGGCGAGCAGATTCGCGAAGACGCCTTCGGCGACATCCCACGCATCGATGCTGACGTATTTCATCGCCGCCATGCTGATCCGCGCGACGGCGCTTCCGACAAGCGGGCTGGCGGGTCTGGCCTTGATGAACGCCTTGTACGAATCGATCGCCGCGGTGAACTCCGCGCTGATCTTCGCCGGCGGCGGATCGTTGGGCTTCCTGTCGGCCAGCGTCTTGGTCAGCGCGTTTTCGGCTTTGGAGTACAGCGCGTTTGCGACGATCAGTTCGGCCCGCTCGGCTTCGCCGGCGGCGGTTGGGGAGCCCTGGGAGAGCACCTTGGACTTTGCGGCGAACGCCGCGAAGTCTCTGTAGACCTCGATGGCGACGTCGTATGCCTTGTGCTGCTCGAAGATCCTGGCGATACCGTAGATGCTCCCGACCGCGGCGGGCACGTAGCTGTGGGCCGGGCGGTCGGTGATGAACTTCTTGTAGTCGGCGAGGGCCTTCTTGAACGCGTCGGTCAGGGCGATCTTGTCTTTGGCTTTGTATCGCTTCAGCGATTCGTCCAGTTCGGCCTGGGCGCGCTGGAGATGGAAGCCGGCCAGCGTTATCTGGGCGAAGGCGTCGGCGGTGTCAACGCCCTTGGCGCCCTTGACGGCGATTGCCTGCTCGGCGATGTCGAAGTACTCCAGGTCCTTGTAGTGCTGCACGATCTGTGCGGTGATGGTCCTTGCCCGGAGGACTATGGCGTCCTTGTCGTCTCGCTGGTCCTGCATGGCGTAGCATTCCGCCAGCGCCCTGGCGTGTGACGGATCGAGCTTGCGGGGGACGGTGAATCCCGCGGCCAGCAGGCGCGCGTGGGTGGCGCTTGCCTGTGCGACCCATACGTCCGTTACCGCCAGTTGCACCGAGGGCTTCTGCGGCGCGGGCATTGTCGCGGCGAGCGTTTCGTAGGCGTTGCGGACCAGGTCGTAGTGGCCCCGCGCCAGCCAGGGGCGGATGTGCGCGGTGAGTCTCGTGAGCATGGCGGGGCCTTGAGCGGCGTCCCGGACAAGTATCTTCGCCATCGCGGCGAGCATTTGCTTCTGGTGATCGGTGAGCGCCTTGTTGGCCTGGTCGCGACCGGCTTTGATGTTCTCGGTGAATACCTGCGATGCGTAGGCGTTCAGCAGTTCTATCTGCCTGAGCATGAGAGTTTCCCACGCCGACTTGTCCTGCGGTACTGCCGCCAGGAGCCTGGCGTGAATGCCGAGCGCAATTCCTCGCGCCGGGTCCTCGGTGAAGGGGGCGTACCGCGATTCGATACTGTTGATAAGCGCCAGGGCGCTTGCGACGGCCTTGGGGTCCGCGTCGGCTTTGATAATGTCCAGGGCGATCGCTATCGCCCAGCGATGCGGCGCCTTGGGGGCGGTCACCTTCGGGCCGAATGGGACCTGGGATGCGAAGGCGTTTGCCTGCCCGGCCAGTGACGCGAGGTACGCCCAGGTCGGTTGGAGCGGGAATTCGGTCATTATGGCTTTGTACCCAGCCACCGCGTTGGCAAGTGCTTTTGGGGTATCTCCGGTCGGCAGCTTACCCGCGCGCGCCAGATCGGTCAGTTCCTCGATTGCCAGCGTCGAACGGAGTTTCGCCATTGCCATCAGAACCCCCGCGCGGGCGGTTTTCGGCAGGGGGGGGGTCAGTACGGCTGCTATGGCGGTGATCGCCGCGCCGGTCGAACCGCGCGCGGTATAGTAGGTGCTAATGTGCCCGAGCAGCGATGTGACCACCGCCTCGCCGGTCTTGTCGTCGGCCTGGATCGCCGGCGCCGCCAGTTGGACCGACCATACGAAGGGCCGGCGCGGTTGGGCGGCCTTGCCCGTCCACGACAAGTTCTTCGCCAGGCCCAGGACCTGCCCGGCGAGATCGGCCTGGTCGACGTGAACCGCGTAGGCGGGGAATTCCTTGGCGACGTTGCTCCATGCCGCCGCTGCCGCGACCAGCGACTTGGGCAGAGCCCCGGCCGGCAGCTTGCCTGCGCGCGCCAGATCGGTCAGTTCGCCGATCGCCGCATCGGTGCGATACTTGGCGATTGCCCGCAGCGCCGTCAACTGTCCGTCCTTGGGCAGGGGGGCCTTGATGAGCAACTCGATGCCTGAGATTGCGGCCCCGTAAGCCTTGACCGAGGCGTAGCGCGCTTCTATGTGGTCGAGTATCAGTTTCTGTGCGGCGATTGCATCGACCGTCCTAATGCTTCTGGCGATTTGTTGCCCCGCAAGTGTTATCGCCTGGACTTCCATCGCCCCGAGCGCGGCGTTGGGTTTGGGGTTGGCGGTCTGTCGCGCCAGTGCCAGGTACGTGGATATCAGGCGGTTTGTCGCGTCGCGCGCCAGGCGGTGATCCGCGTTATCCGCGAGCCATTTCTTCAATGCCTCGGCGCCCGCGGCGTCGGTCTTCCGCGACAGGCCGACGACGATCAGTTCGTACTGAGCGGCCGCGGCCTGGGGCGTCTTGGCGAAGTCTGTCACCACCGACTTGAGCAGGTCCAGTCCCGATGCCGTCGACTTGCCGCCCATCTTTATCCTTGCCCGTCCGAGCAGGAGCGCCGCGGTGGGCTTGTCCTGGTGGGTGGGATATTTCACCGCCGCCTGCTGAAGGGCGACAACGGCGTCGGGCGCCTTACCGGTCTCCAGGAGCACTTCGGCGTGCAGCCTGAGCGCTTCGGCGCGTTGGGCGTCGGTGGCGGCTTCGTTGTTGACGAGCGACCGGCAGTACGACGCGGCCGTAGCGTGCATGCTTTCGGCGATCAGCGTTTTGATGAGTTTGATCCTGGCGGCCGGTTTTACGGTGTGCCCTTTCAGGGCCTTGAGCATCCTGATCGCGTAGGCCTCCCTGGGCGCCAGTTGCAGCGTCGTGGTCCAGGCCTTCATTGCCTTGTCGATTTTGCCGATCTGGTAATTGGCCTTTCCCAGCCACAGGAACACCTCGGCGTTCTTTCCGTCGGTGAACGAGGCCTTGAGAAACAGGTCGCGTGCCTCTTCGAATTTTTCCCGGGCGTACAGCGCTTTTCCCGATGCGAACGCTTCTTTGGCGTCTGCCTGGGCGTGGGCGAACTGGGGTGCCAACGCCACCATCGCCAGGACTGTAATGATAGTCAGCTTATGCATATCCATTTCCTTTCCGATTGTTTGGTATTTTGTTTTTTCTTTGGTTGCCCATTTGCTCTTCGATATTCGAAGGACGATCGAGGACGATCGCGAAAATGCCTCGACTTTCGCTTAGACGCGGAATTGCCGAATAAGTTCCAACCAACCGCGGTTTGCCCCCAATTTCCCGAAAACAGCCCACTCAGATCACGAGTTCCGATACATCGCAAATAGTTCGGAAATGGATTGACTCCCACCGAAGCCGATCGTACGGTATCTCATGGGATGTGAGCCTCTGACTCGGATTAAGGCGCAGTTTGGCGTTACTATCACCGGGAGCCCACTATGGACAGATGGAGGCAAGTAGAGTTCCGATTTAGGAAAATTTAAGATGAAACGGCGCCGGATTGCAACATTTGCGACTGTTTTCACGCTGGCTTTGCTGGCGGGGATGCTTGTCGCCGAGGAAACCGGGGATCGTCCCAATAGCGGTGATAGTGGTGACAAACCCGAAGCCCAGAGGCCGGGGCGCCGGCAACGCGGCGGGCGCAGCAGACGGGGCGGGACCGGCGGGCGCGTGGTGCTGCCCGACATCGGCCTGACCGACGCGCAGAAAAAGGAGATCGAGGGCATCAGCAAGTCTGCGATGGCCGCCGCCAGGGACGCAAAGGGCGAAGATCGCACGGCGATCATGGTGAAGATGAAGAAGGACATCTATAAACTCTACACCAGGGAGCAGCGCGCCAAACTCCAGAAGATTCGCCAGGCCGGCGGGTCCGGCAAACCAGTAAACATGCGGTTGGAAGTTGTGACATTTCCCCCAAACGTCCAGACCGCCGACTCGAATATGAACAAGGAGGCCCTGTTCTATCACCCGATCAAGAAACCCGAAGGTAAAATCCCGCTGATAGTTCTCCTTCACGGCGCGGGGGGAACCAAGAAGAAGGACATTTCCGCTTTCAAAGGGAACAGAGACGTCAAATGGGTTATGGAGCCCAAGAATAGCAAGTACGTAACCAAGATACTGGTCCCGCATTCCCGCAGTCATTGGAATCCTGACGCCCTGAACAAGGCGGTCGACTACCTGCTGGGCGCCCATAAGGACATTGACAAGGACCGCGTTTACTGCATCGGCTACAGCCTGGGCGGTTTGGGTACCTGGAATTGGGCCAGGCACTCACCCAAGCGTCTTGCCGCGATAGTCCCGGTAGCTTTCATCGCTAATCAAACCAACCTCAAAAACATGGTGGATCTGCCGATCTGGGCGATGGCTGGAACAGGAGACCGGCGGCGCGTTGGAAGTGTCATCGCGATGGCCAAAGCGCTCAAGGAATTGGGATCAAAAGTGGTTCGAACAACCATTTTCGAAGGAGCGAATCATGCCACCACCGCCCGGAAGGCATGGGCTGTGGAAGGACTGTTAGACTGGCTCTTTGCCCAATCCCTCAAGAACAGAGGGGGCAGCCCTTAAATTAATTTTGACCTTTTGGGTTGACGAACATGTTGTGGTTTTGTGATCGAATTGTGGTTTTGTGATCGAAAGCTGTTGGGAATGCCTCTTCCAATTGCGAGAATGGAAAGTGTCGAATCTTGATAATTGATAATTTAAGGGGCCCGAATGGCCCTTGGTTTACATCATGCCGGACAACCGGTCGTTTAGCAAAAAGATCACCGCCAAACTGGCGATGAAGGGTGAGTTCATCTTCGCCTTGGAGGTCTCGCGGGAGACTGATAAGCTTCCGGCGCCAGTGAGCGTGTCGCCCAAGGCCCTCGACGTGTCCATGGAGGCCGGCGAGGGGCGGTTGTACCTGCTCGCGCGGAAGAAGTGATCCGCGGGCGCCGGGAGGCGTCTTGCCCCAAGGTCGGCCGCTATTTGGGCCAACCGTTCAATTCCTTTGCCTGTCCGGCCTGCAGGCTCAACCGGCGGGTCTGTTTACCGTAGCGGATCACCATGTCCGACTTCTTGCGGCTTTGAATCCGCAAGCGGGTCAATTTTCCGTCGGCCCACTGGATATCCACGACATGGGCGCCGCGGGCGCAAAGTCCCTTGACCGAACCGCTCTTCCATGCCGCCGGCAATGCCGGAAGCAGATGAATTTCGCCCATGTGCGACTGCAGGAGCATCTCGCAGATGCCGGCGGCGTATCCGAAGTTACCGTCGATCTGGAACGGGGGATGGAGGTCGAACAGGTTATCGGCGAAACTCCTCTGGAGCATCCCGCGGAGGATCTTGTAGGTGCGGTCTCCGTCGTGGAGGCGCGCCCAGATGCAGATTTTCCAGGCGCGGCTCCATCCGGTGGCCCCGTCTCCCCGCGCGTTCATGGAGACTTTGGCGGCATCGGCAAGCCTGGGCGTGGTCAGCGGGGATATCTGGCGGCTTGGGTGGACGGCGATCATGTGAGACAGGTGGCGGTGCTGATCTTTCGGATTGTCCCGGTCAACCATCCATTCCTGCAACTGTCCCCACTTTCCGATCTTCGGGCCCAGCAGGTTCGCTTTCATGGCGGCTACTTTCTTCCGGAACGCCGCGTCGGCGCCGAGGGCTTCGGACGCCTCGATGAAGTTGGTCAGCAGGTCCCAGACCAACTGCTGGTCGAAGGAGACCCCGTCCTCGTGGGGACCGTGCTCGGGCGAAAATCCGTTGGGCGAAACGAGCGTCCCGTCAGGCAGTTTCTTCAGGTGATCTTCCCAGAACTCGCAGAGTTCCTTCATCACCGGGTAGGCCCGCGTGCGGAGGTAGTCCTTGTCGAGGGTGAAGGCGTAGTGGTCCCAGAGGTTCTGCGCAACCCACGCCGCATCGCCCTTCGACCACTTCCAGGTCGAACCGCCGAATACGCCGTTCTCGGCATGGGTAAGCCAGCCTCTTGTTTTAAAGGTCCGCTTGGTCTCTTCTTTCCTGACGTCCCGTATCGAGTTGACCCATTCCGCAAGCGGACCGAAGCACTCCGAAAGGTTCGCCGCGTCGACAAACCAGTAGTTCATCTGTATGTTTACGTCCGTGTGATAATCGCTGCGCCACGGCGGGTTGTTGCTCTGATTCCACAAGCCCTGCAGATTTGCGGGCATCGCCCCGGGGCGCGAAGAACTGATCATCATATAACGCGCATACTGGAACAGTATCTCCTCGAGGTCTGGATCCGCGCCGCCGGACTTGTAGGCGGCCAGACGCTTGTTCGTCGGCAGTGCCCGCACCTCGCCCGCCGCGGCGCCCACATCCAGCGAGACCCGGTCGAACAGTTTGCGGTAATCCTGAACGTGCTCGTCGCGAAGTGTCTTATATGTCTTTGCCGCGGCCTGCTTGATCTGCCCGGCCAGGCGATCGTGCGGGTGTGCGCCCTTCCATCCCTTGTCGCGCCGGTTCAGGTAATCGGTGTCCGCCGCCAGAATGATCGTCAGGCTGTCGACATCCTTGAAGACGATCTTTCCGTCCTTGGCGTTAGCGGCGCCGCCTTCGTTCAGCACGAGCACCTGCGCTTCGTAATTCAGGGCGATATCGTACTTCCTGCCCTTGCCCCTGTATGTGTATCCCGCCAGCGATCCTGAGGCCGTGAGTCGCCGACCGGTAGCGGCGATCTTGCCCTTGTGCATGTCCGTCAACGAGATCGTGCCCGTGTGCGCGCCCTTTTTGTCGGCGGTGAAGCGGAACACGAGCACCCCGGCGGGATGACTGGCGAAGTATTCGCGCCGGTATTTCGCGCCTTGGCTTGTATACTCGATCGAGTGCAATGCCGTGCCTAGGTCGAGCCGCCTGCGATATTGGCCGGCCTGGTGTCCGGGCATCTCGACATACAGATCGCCGAATGCCTGGTAGGCGCCGGTGTCTTTCTCGTCGCCGATCCAGAGGCTGTCTTCGTTGAACTGGATGTGTTCGGCGGAGGGGTCCCCGAAGATCATGCATCCGAGGCGGCCGTTGCCGATCGGCAGGGCCTGTCGCTCCCATTTCTCCGCCGGGCGGTCGTACCACAGGGCCGGGCCTTTGCCCCCTTCGCCCAGGACCCCGTAGGCGGGGAACAAAACTGCCGGCAAAATCGTGGCGGCGAACACCAGAACGCAATGTTTCTCGATCTGTCTCATGCTAAACTCCTTTGTACCGCCATCGCCCGGGATAATCGCTTTTGCGATCGTACCAGGCCACGGCTTGTTAGACGGGATTCCCGGATAGTTTTGCCCGGCTGCGCCGCCGGGCGATCTCGCATTATACCGCCGCCCCCGCTTGCGCCTGTCTTAAAGGTATATTTTTTTGCCGGTATGACAAGAGTTTTCCAGACGGTTGAAGCTTCCATGTCCCGCACATCGCTCTGGCCCGATTCCAAGGCTATGGTCCGTCGCCCAGGTCCCAGATTCCCTTTGCCCAACGCTCCGTATCGGATACAATCAGTGCAAATGCCCCGCAATCCCGATGTGCATTAGAACGATGAAAGACGTTATACGGGAATCCCGGGGGACAGAAAAGGACACACGCGATGAACTTTTGGCGCCTTCTTACCGGCAGTCCGCCGCCTATGCGAAGCCCCGTCGCATTCGTTACGGTTTCATTTATAGCCTTCTTGACGATGGCGCCTGCGCCGTTGCTGCAAGGCGCGCGGAAGAAGGTTGCTGGGCAGGTGAAGGCGAAGTTTCAGCCTGTAAGGACGGATTCCGCATATGTGAAGCTGGATACCTGGCAGGATTCGCTCCTGGCTTCAATGAAGAGGGTCATTACGGACAATCCCGCCGCCGGCCTGGGCCGCGTTCAGATGAGCAGGTCGTGGATGCTGCGCGGTCCTCTTGCATGTCCCGCCGGCAAGATTCCTGCTGATTACGATTTCGGCGTCCCCTCGAGAAAACCCGATCTCAAGAAGAAGGGACCGGACAACAAACCGATCTGGACCGGCGCTAAGAAGTTGCAGGACGGCAAGCCGGCGAATCTGGAATTGCCGAAGCGTTCGAGTCTCTTTCTGTACCGCAGTATTACCGTTGCCAATACCGGTCCAATGCAGGCGTATGTGGGATGTGATGCGCCCCTGACGCTTTGGCTCAACGGTAAGAAGGCCGCAGAGATAAAGGGCGGTCAGGCCGGCGCTGCGAATCCTGAACTGGTTACACTGAAGCTGGCGGCGGGTAAAGGATCTCGCAATGAGCTTCTCATCCGAATCGACAATATTGGCGGTCCCCAAACGCATCGTTTCTATATGGCGTTTGATGACAAGTCCCGAATCCTGCCGGAAGTACAAGCCGAAATAGTCAAGAAGATCAGAAGAGACTTCAACTCCCCCAGGGACATTTTCCAGCAAAGCGAGGGATTCAAAATTCGCTCGCAAAAACGCGGTGTTTGGATTGGTGTCAACTGGTCTGTTGATGAGCGCCAGGTACACCAAAGCCTCGTCGGAAACTACATTAAGCTGATGAAACGAAAGGGCAATGAGCGGTTCATTAAGCTGTTGTCGCAGTTGGCCCATAACGCGGACAGTCGCCAGGCTGTGGCGGTTATCAGCACGGTATTCTACAATTATCAGTTGCGGACGGCGCTTCGGCTTGGAGCCAATTTCCCCGCACTTCGCCGAGCCGCCGCCAATGCCCAAAAGATATGGGGGCCAGAGACATCGCCTCGCGTGGCGAAGTATCGCAGTCAGATTGATGACCTGGCGAATGAATACGGCGCGGCGGAAAAGGCGGCATTACCGTTAGGTGATATGGAAAACGCCACCCTTGAACGCTTGCGGTCGTTGAAGCCGATGACCGAGGCGGAATATGATAAACTGACGGCGATAGTCAGGTCGGCGAAGAAGATCAAGAAAGAGCTTATGCTGCTCAATCCCTCTCTTGATTTTGACAAGCTGCTCTTTGTCAAACGACCTGGCGGGACCAGTCTGCCCAGCAACTGGTTGGGTAACTGTTCCATGAATCGCAATCTTGACGACGAACTTGTGGTTATGAATATGCGCGGGCCGGAAAGGCGTCTGACCAGCGTGTTCAAGCCCGGTCGAAAAACCCTGGTTGATCTCGATCTCAACTGGGATGGCAGGCGAATGCTTTATTCGACGGTGGATTCCGAAACCCGTCGCTGGCGGATTTGCGAGATCATCCTGGATCCTGTTACGGGCAAGTTGGTCAAGGGTCCCCATCCGGTGACTCCTGATATGGGGCAGGGAGCTCAGAACTATGACGCCTGTTACCTGCCCGACGATCGAGTGATCTTCTCGTCCACGGCGGTTCGTCAAGGCGTGCCTTGTATTGGCGGCAGTGCCCCGATCGCGAATCTGTACCTGCTGTCGGCCGATCGCAAGCGGGTTCGCCAGCTCTGCTTTGACCAGGACCACAATTGGAACCCCGCGGTGATGAACAATGGCCGCGTGCTCTATACCCGCTGGGAGTACATGGACATCCCTCACTACTATTCGCGCCTGCTCTTTCACATGAATCCGGACGGCACGGACCAGAGAGCCTATTACGGGAGTAACTCGATCTGGCCGAACTCGATGTTCTTCGCCCGGCCCATTCCAGGCCAACCGCGCAATGTTGCGGCGATTGTCTCGGGGCATCATGGTGTTGCACGGGTTGGCGAGTTGGTGATACTTGACCCCGGGAAAGGCCGATATGAAGCCGAAGGCGTCGTCCAGCGCATACCCGGTTACGGTAAGAAGGTAAAAGCCGTTATCAGCGACTCCCTGGTCAACAGTTCGTGGCCCAAGTTTCTGCATCCCTGTCCCGTCGACGGCGAGACCTTCATTGTTTCCTGTCAACCGACGGCGGACTCTTTGTGGGGCGTCTATCTCGTCGATACATTTGACAACATGCTTCTTTTGAAGGAGCAGGCCGGTAGTGTGCTGGTTGAGCCCCTGGCGTTTCGCTCGACGCCCAAACCGCCGGCGATCGCCGATAAAGTGGACCTGGCGCGCCGTGACGCGACGGTCAATATCTCCGATATCCATATCGGACCGGGTCTGAAGGGAGTGCCTCGGGGCACGGTTGATCGCCTGAGAGTGTTTACCTTGCATTACGGTTACAATGGTGTCGGAGGCTGGTCTTCGGTGGCGATCGAGGGGAGTTGGGAACCGAAGCGGATCATCGGGACTGTCCCTGTGGAAAAAGACGGTTCGGCGTCTTTCCGGGTTCCCGCCAATACGCCGATTGTGCTTCAGCCTATAGACAAGCAGGGGCGCGCCCTGCAGATCATGCGCAGTTGGTTTACGGCGATGCCCGGCGAGAATGTCTCTTGCATAGGCTGCCACGAGAAACAGAACTCCGCGCCTCCGGTGAAAATGTCGCTCGCCGCCCGTCGCGAGCCTCAAAAGCTGACTCCCTGGTACGGCCTGACGCGAGGCATTGATTTCGGGCGGGAGATTCAACCGATCTTGAACGCCAAGTGCGTCAAGTGCCACGACGGCACGAAGAAGAATGGGCCTGATTTCGCCGATACGAAGCTGGGCAAAGGGCAACGCGTAATGGCGACCTTCCCCAACTCGTATAATCAGCTCCATCCCTTTGTGCGACGCCCTGGTCCCGAGAGCGACTACTTTGTGGCCGAGCCGCTTGAGTATCACGCCTCGACGAGCGAACTGATCCAGATACTCGAGAAGGGGCATTACGATGTGAAACTCAGCGCCGAGGACTGGGATCGCCTCGTGACATGGATTGACATGAATGTGCAGGCTTACGGAACCTGG
>JADHXQ010000098.1 GCA_016782885.1 Phycisphaerae bacterium
CTACCGCGCACGCTACTACGACGCGGAAAACGGCAAATTCATCTCGGAAGACCCAATTGCCTTCGAAGGCGGCGATGCGAATCTGTATCGGTATGTGGGCAATAATCCGGGCAATGGGACTGATCCGACGGGGCTGGAAGTTCGTATGTCCCTGAATGGGTTTACAGATAAGAGGATAGCTGAGCTAGAGGCACAGAGAGCTAGCTGCAACCAGTCGCTTAGCTCTCTACCGGACATGCCGGATAGAAATACTCTGCTCGATCGAATACAGGCCAGCGTTCCATATAAGAGCTTTGCAGAATTGAATCCTACTGAGGCGAGAATATATGAGATTGAGCAAGCAGCAAACGATATGCTATGGTTTGCGTCGCAACGCCTTGAAAAGCAATTTGGGCTGGACTATGCTTCGTCTCGAGATATGTTTAATTCATCTGGTTTAAAACGTTTTGGGGTGCGTTATAGAGAGTGGTTGGGTGACACGATACGGCAGAGGAACTGGGAAAAATTGCATTCCAGCGAAGCTGCGGAACTGATCAGGCTGAAGAACTCGCGAATGCGAATAGATACGTGGTTAGACTTTTCTGTACGCGAGTCTAACCAGGCGGCTGAATACCACCACCTGTATAAAGCCGGTGGGTGGCGTCGGGGGTGGGGGACGCCCAGTGATCATATGAGGGCATTCATGGAAGGCGTTTCCGGGAGCGTTGTCGGGGCTATTGTCGGGACTGTTTACCTTGCCTACAGAATATGCGACACCGCTGTAACAGGAACATGGGACGTCCTTACCGGCCTTGCAGCTCTTGACCTATATTCCAAGACTGGTGATCGCCGTGTTCTTGACTTGGCGGAATCAGTAAAATTCGGACATGTCGAAGCGATGACGGATTGGGCGGATGCGAAGCAAGCAGAATACAGCAGGCTTGGATGGGGACACGCGTTTTGCGATATCGCCTCTAACTCACCGGTCTTCGGTAATCTTCTCAGAGCGACCGATATTGCACAGCGAGAAGGGGGCTGGACGCCTGATGCAAGCAGAGCGTTGGGCGGGGCTGTTGGCGATGCCGGGGTGATATATGGGTTATATAGGTTGACCAGGGGATCAAACAGACCCAGCAATTTGCAGGAAGTGGCAAGAGCCCCAAGGAGGGGAAACCTGATTCACCTGACCAACGCCGAGGGCAAGGCTGGGATCGCTTCAAGCGGAAGGCTGATTGGAAAGCGTGGGATATTCGCAGTACCTGAGAGTGCAGCCGGCCAAGGGACGGCGATGCGAGTAGCACGTACCGGCCTCATGCCTGGCGAAACGACGACTTTTGTCAGGATTCCCGAATCGGCTACCGGGATCTTCCAGCGTCCTGCTCCAATAGGTTTGTACTCAGGATGGAAGTACTTGGGTGGAGTTCGGTATGCCCCGCCCGGTTCTATCAATATGACGACGGGTGCATTCACGCCTGGTTCAGCGTTCTTTGGCCCAAAGACGCTGATCTACGGCCCAGATGTCTTGTTCTGGGGCGGCGTGGGTACTGCAGGCGGTATCTATTGGTATGGTACGTCACAGGAAGGAGGGGAATGAGATGGGTTCTCTCTCCTTCAAATCACCGAACTTGTGGGTTGCTATAGCTATTGTCCTTGCCGTTCCTGGCATGATTATGGGAGCGATGGGGTGGACAACAGGCCAGTTATGGCTCCAGGTCGTCGGCACGATCTTAGTCATTCCATTCATGATCGCGGCCTTCGTGTTGATCGTAATCGTGTTCCCCATCCTAATCGTTTCCAACCACCGCAGGAGGAAGCAACCGCCGCAGCCGCGGAACGACACATGATCAGAACGGATAGAGTCACCATCGTCATCTGCTTCCTTCTGGTGGCGATGGTGTCTCATGTCGCCATCGCGGACTGGAGCAATGCCCCAGTTAGAGCAGCACAGCAGGAAGTGCAGTTCGCCAAGTCGTTCAATGCCCTGAAAACGAAGATCGGGCCGGCCGGGGAGGGAAATGTATGGCACCATATCGTCGAACAGCGTGCCGCTAACATCAATCAGTTCGGGGCCGAGGCGATTCATAACACCCAAAACGTCGTATCCGTCTCCCGCGGTGTGAACCAGAACCTTGCGAACTACTACTCCACGGTTCAGCCGTTCACCCAGGGTCAAACGGTCAGGCAGTGGCTTGGTTCCCAGTCCTAATTCCGGGCCTAATTCCGGGTAATTCCGGGGACATCCATGAGCAAGTCTTTGTCAAGTCGGTAGCAGACGTTTTTTTCGCGGGCGTGCCCACACATCCATTCGACGTCATCCCATCAGGAGCGTCATTACTCTACGTGCGTTGCCGGCCTCATTCACATTAACGAGATCGCAAAGCGTCCCAGTCCCCTGGATCGAGGTCCGGCTGTTGAACGCCCGCTACCGCCATGCCGTCGTCTTGCCTTCCGGTTGTCCCATATTCAATTATAATCCGTCGTATCGTCAGCCGGCCGTCATGCGGCCTCTCGCCACACTTCGCCAGTTGTCAGCATCGCCTGCATGCATCGCACAAGCCACTGCGCCACGGCCACCAATGCGATCTTTCGTCGTCGCGGCTGGCCGTTGAGGATCCGCTCGTATCGCTCTCGGACTTTTGGGCTGCGGCGCACCGCCTGCCAGGCGGCCTCGACCAGGTACTTCCTGGCCGTCGGCGGGCCTTGCTTGGTGATGTGGCCCAGCCGATTCACCCCGGCGCTGGCGTCCTGACGCGGAATCAGCCCAAAGTAACACGCCGCCTGGCCCGATTTGGCGAACCGTTGCGGGTTGTCGACGTACGCCACCACCGTCTCGGCCGTCCTGGCGCCGACGCCGGGGATCGTTCTAAGCAGCGAGACGCCCGGATGCTTCTTGCCGATCTCGTCCAGCAGCCGCGTGACCTTCTTGATCCGCGCGGCGTTGATCGCGTAGTCGTCCAGCAGCATCTCGCATCGCACCTGCGACGACAGCGTCGGCCATTGCTGGGAGGCCAGCCACGCCAGCCCTTTCTTCGTCCACAACCCGCGCGGCGCCTTCATGCCGTGGCTGCGAATCAGGCTGCGAATTTGATTCTTGCATGCGGTCTGCTTGTCGACCCGACGGCGGCGGAACTCGATCAGCTCGCGCCACTCCCGCACATTCATCGACGGCACGTGAGCGGCCGGAACTTCGTCCAGATACAATATCTTTGCGAGCTTTTCGGCGTCGACGCGGTCGTTCTTCCGCGATGATCGAAAGATCAACCGTAATTTTCCCGGATGGGCCATGACCACTCTGGAGGCCACCTTTGAAAGCCTGTCGTATAAATGCCCGTATCCGCAGGTGGCCTCGAAGCAGATCGCGAACGGACGCGGGGCTTCCTGCAACTGTTCCAGCAACTTCGACCATCCGCCGCGAACCGTTTGCTGCTTGATCTTCTTGCCGTTCTTGTTAAGAATGCAGATCGACGACGTTCGGTAATGTACATCCAGTCCAATATAGTTCATCGCGAGTCTCCTTCTGGCTAAGGGTTATTTGAGGCGATAATACAATCGACCTCGCACAACCGGAAGGAGACTTGCTCATAGACTCACTATAATATCAGATCGCGCCCAAAATAGGCCACTATCGTCAAACGTTGCGGATCAGCATGGCGCAGGCGGTCGCGTGGGTCCGGTTTGTTTGGTAATTCGCTTATATCAGTACTGGAAGCCGTAGCCTCTTTGGTCTCGCAGTGCGCTCTCGATCGCATCAAATGATCTTTTGGCTGAACCCCATGTTTCTTTCGAGACAGAGCTGCTTCCAATGAAGTAGTTATCGAATCGCATGTGCAACAAACCGACGACTTTCTTCTCATCGGGGATTGTCCTGATCTTGGCAAAGGAGGCGTCGAACTTCTCCCGGTCACCTTTCACCCACGCGTCTACTGTCTGCTCAACCAGGCTGTCGACTTTCTCATCACCATACAGCACACCTTTGGCGACGGCATGTTGGATCGCTTCCGGATCACCGATTTTGACAAGACCCCGTGCTGCATCGACATCTGTGCCCGAGGAGTAGTTATCCGGGCTATCTATGATCCGTCTTAGCGGTTCAATTCCCCGTTTGTCACGCTGATTTCCCAGAGCGATTATAGCTTCACACAACACGTATGGTCCACCGTTGTTTTCCGAGACGATTTTGACAAGTGGTTCCACCAGAGCATCATCAACGATTCTCGCCGCCGAGGCGAGCGCAAGTCGCTGGATGTTCACCATAGGCCCTCCTGTCTGATCGCTGACGCGAAACCCACCTATTGCTTCCTTGTCGCAGAGCGCTTCGATCAATAAGTCGACCAGCTTTTTTTTCGCACCAGCCCGGATCGCTGAGCTGGTGCCGGTTTCGGTCATCACTAGAAGGGCTTCAATATCACGCTCGGGATTGACACTGGCGGTGAGGCGCCCGAATGAACTTAAACGAACTTGCTCCAGGCGTTCTGATGCAACTTCCCGAACGGATTCGTCTGGATCACCCTCCACGAGTCTCATCAGGACGCTCTGGTCGTTCAATGCATCGATACCTTGCTTGCGTACATCGGGCTGCGAGTGTCGCCATTTTGGGCGTATCTCATCGAGCCGTTGTAGAGCAGCGGTACGGACCGACTTGTCCGGGTCGCTTTCTCCGAGACCAGAAATAATTGCTTCGTCACTAAGCGTTGCGATTCCAGCTATGCGCACCTCGGGGTTTGAATGCTGCCACTTGGGCTTGAGAAAATCAAACAATGCCATGACCTCTGTCCTTTCTGTCGTATATCGCCGAATGTTTCATGTTGGCTGCGCCGCGGGTCCGCCATAGGTGGATTGTACACGTTTGCCAGACTTGTATGTTTTTATTTTCGGTCGTCTTATTCGACGGCGGATTCAACTCTCAAGCGTGACACGTGAGTCCACTGCGCTGCGCGGATGAAGTATCCTGGCGCCACCCTCGCAAGTCAAGGCTTATGCGGCTACTAGAATCGGCTCAGGTGAGAATAGACGAAGAAACTGCATGATCGTCCCCTTTACTGGCTCTTCGCCGCCCCATGGGCCGTCCGCAAGGGACCATGGAAACTGATTGGAAAGGGTAAGAGCCCTCGAACACTGGTAAACCTGGCGAAAGATATCGCAGAGAAGCAGAACCCTCTCAAAGATCAACCTGAAAGTGTCAAAGAACTAATGAGGCTCCATGTGCAATGGATTGAGTCGGTGGGCGGACGATAGCGGTGATGGGCTGCGGGTTGGGCGAGTTCTACCCGCCCGGAAACGCCAAATTGTTCGAGCAGATCATATCCGAGGGGTTCGGGGCGGGCTTACGGTTAACGTTTTATTGACACAGTAAAGGCTGGCCATTAGCATTCAGGACCGTGGCGGTACGCACGACTATTTCTCGACCAATCTGTGGAGTCAGAATTCTCATGATCAAGAAAGCGTCCCTCTTTTGTTCTTTCCTGCTGGTTTTTTCAACGATCGCCTGCATATCACTTGCCGCTGAGACTGGCGACGGGGCGAAAAGCCCGGCCAGCGATCCCGCGGTCCGGATGGAGTCGTGGGCCCGGCACGTGAAACTAAAAGCCGACTCGATATTCAAGGATGTGAAATGGACGGCGGTCGGTCCCCGAATACAGGGCGGAAAAATCGAGAGCATCTGGTCTGTCAAGAAACGCAAGTCCACCATATACACCGGGGTGGGATCGGGCAACCTCTGGAAGACCGTGAACAACGGGACGACGTGGAAACCTGTTTTCGAGAGCGAGTCAACATTCTCGATTTCAGTGGTTACGGTGTCCGACAATGATCCCGATCTGGTCTGGGTTGGAACGGGAGAACCTCACATGGCCCGGAGTTCCTTTGCCGGAACGGGCGTTTTCAAGTCCGTCGACGGCGCCAAGACGTGGAAGCATATGGGGCTTACTGACACGCACCATATCGGCAGGGTCCTCATTGACCCCAAGGATTCGAATGTCGTGTACGTCGCGGCTTTGGGGCATCAGTATACGTACAACAAGGCCCGCGGCCTTTTCAAGACCACTGACGGCGGTAAGACCTGGAAGAAGGTCCTCTACATCTCCGAGAAGGTCGGCGTTGTGGAAGTGTCGATGGATCCGTCCGATAACAAGACGCTTTACGCGATCGCCTGGGAGCGCGACAGGAAGGCCTGGAATCATGTCGGCGCCGGTCCGGGAAGCGGGCTGTACAAAACGACCGATGCGGGCAAGACCTGGAAACGGATAACCAAAGGGCTTCCCAGCGGAAAGCACGCCGGCAGGATGTGCATCGCCGTCGCGCCGTCCAACCCGAAGGTTCTCTATATCATCGCGGCTTACCAGGGGGGGAAGGTCTATCGCAGCGACGACAAGGGCGAAAGTTGGCGCAGGACCCATGAGGGCAACGTCCCGACCGGGATCGGTTATGATTTTTGTCTTATCCGAGTCTGCCCCGACAATGAAAACGAGATTTTTGTGCCTGGTTTTAACCTGATCTACTCATCCGACGGAGGCAAGACCTTTACCAGCAGATCCGAGCAGGTGATTCCCATGCTTTCGTACAAACCCCGCCGCCCGACTCCCCATTGCGACAATCACGACATGTTCATCGATCCCGACGATCCCGACAGGGTCATGCTGGGCACCGATGGAGGGCTCTACATATCGCATGACCGGGCCAAGACGTGGCTACACGTGAATACGCTCCCAATCGCCGAGTTCTACGCCATCTCGGTGGATATGGGCAAGCCGTACAGAATATGGGGAGGCACCCAGGATAACGGCGTCCTTGGCGGCGAGGCCAAACCCATGAACCCCGGCATGGAGCACTGGAAGTGGTTCGACTGGGGAGATCAGTACGTCACGAGGATCGACCCGAACGATCTGGACGTGATGTATTACGAGGGCATGTTCGGCGGGATGGGGCGAAGGAATCTGAAGACCGGCAAGGGCCGCGGGATCAGGCCCGGTCCGGCGCCGAAAGGCGAGAGACTGCGATTCAACTGGATAACTCCCTACATACTGTCGCCTCACAACTCCAAAACGCTTTACGCCGGCGCCAACTACGTTTTCAAGAGTGAAAACCGCGGCGACAAGTGGACCCGCATAAGCCCCGACCTGTCAACGAACCCGGGCCCGGAGAAGCGGGGCAACGTCCCCTATGGAACGATAACCGACATTTCTGAATCTCCGCTGACCAAGGGGCTGCTCTACGCCGGAACGGACGACGGGCAGGTCCACGTGACAAAGGACGACGGAGCTTCCTGGACAAAGATCAACAAGCCCCTGCCCGACAAATGGGTGACCCGTCTTGTCGCGTCGAAATATGTAGCCGACGAAGTGTTCTGCTCGCTGACGGGATACCGGGAAGATGACTTCGAAACGTATCTCTACATGTCAAGCGATTACGGGAAGACGTGGAAGTCCATCGCGGGCAACCTGCCTTCGGAGTCGGTAAATGTGATCCGCGAAGATCCGTTCGACAAGGACATCCTCTACGTGGGTACTGAACTGGGCGCTTACTGCTCGATCGATCGCGGGAAGACCTGGCATTCTCTGTGCAACCACCTGCCGACCTGCGCAGTGCATGATATCGCCGTCCATCCGCGGGAGGGCGATCTGGTAATCGGCACTCATGGAAGAAGCGCATTTGTTCTCGACGCCAAGAAGATCAGGGAGATAAAGCAGGGAGGCGGGAAACCGAAACCGGCAAAGAAGGCAAAATAGAAACAGGATTATGAAACTCTCCAAGCTAAGCCGTAGCCTCCACCGGTGGGGATCGATTCTCGCCATGACGCCGATGATGATCATCATCGTCACGGGCATCCTTCTGATGTTGAAGAAAGAAATGCCCTGGATCCAACCGCCCACCAAGCGCGGGACTGGTACACAGCTCGCCATCGGCTTCGACCGCATCCTGGAAGCCGCCAAGACGGTCCCGCAGGCCGGAATCAAATCATGGAAAGACATCGACCGCCTCGACGTCCGCCCGGGCAAAGGCGTGGTAAAAGTCCGGGGCAAGAATCGCTGGGAGATACAGATCGACACGCAGACCGGCGAGGTCCTGCAAGCCGCCATCCGCCGCTCCGATCTGATCGAGAGCATTCACGACGGCACGTACTTCCACGATTCTTTCAAACTCTGGGTGTTCCTGCCGTCCGGCGTGTTCCTTGCGATTCTCGCGATCACGGGACTCCATCTCTTCAGCCTGCCGCATCTGGCCAGGCGGAAGCGGCGCCGGAAGAAACCGGAGGCGAACGGTTGACCTGCCCTGCTGAAGCGGCGATAAAACCGATCCCGGGTTTTCGAACGACAGATGGGGATTACATGGATTTCCGGGATTAAGGGATTAACGACTCTGATTCTGTGACGGCTGGACGTTCAGACGTGTCGTTGCCAAGATCTCGCCGTTAATCCATGTAATCCGTTAATCCGTGTAATCCCTCTCTGGTTTTCGTCGGTGAACCTGCACGGCGGCGTGGCGCCACTGTTCGATCTTCACCGCGAATCACCTAGAACTGGTGGAGGAAGCGGACGTCGCTTTCGAAGAGGTAGCGGATGTCCGGGATGTTGTGGCGCCGCATCACCATCCGTTCGATACCAAGCCCGAAGGCGAATCCCGTGTACTTTTCGGGGTCGTAGTTGACGCTCCGCAGGACGTTGGGGTCTACCATACCGCAGCCGCCCAGTTCGATCCATCGCGTCGAGCCGTCGTCGTAGTGGAACAGCACGTCGATCTCGGCGGACGGTTCGGTGAACGGGAAGAAGCTCGGGCGGAACCTGGTGGCGACTTCCGGTCCGAAGTAGGCCTTGCAGAACTGGTCGAGCGTGGTCTTGAGATCGGACATCGTGACGCCTTCGTCAACGTAGAGCCCTTCGACCTGGTGGAACATGAACGAGTGCGTGGCGTCGACGGTGTCGGGTCGGTAGACGCGTCCGGGCGCGATGATTCGCACCGGCGGTTGGGTGTTCTCCATCACGCGGATCTGGACGGTCGATGTCTGGCTCCTGAGCATCGCTCCGGGGTAGAGATAGAAGTTATCGAGCGGATCCCTGGCGGGGTGATGGTCGGGGATGTTGAGGGCGATGAAGTTGTGGTGTTCGTCCTCGACTTCCGGTCCGTAAGCGACCTCAAAGCCCATGCGGGCACAAATCTCGCATATCTCGCTGACGGTCTGCGAGATGATATGGGAGTGGCCGATTCGCGGGCGGTTGCCGGGCAGCGTGACGTCGAGTTTCACCGACGATGTTTTCGCCTTCGCCCCGGCGGCGCCGAGTTTGTCCTTTTGAGCCTCAAACGCCTCGGTCAGGGCGATCTTGAGTTGGTTAGCGGCCTGGCCGAGAGCCGGTTTTTCCTCGCGGGGCGCCTCGCGGAGACGCTGCATGGTGGACTTAACCATGCCCTTGGCGCCCAGATACTTTATGCGCCACGCTTCGAGCGCGTCGGCGGTGTTGATGCCGCCGAGTGCTTCTGTTGCGGCGGTGCGCAGGGCCTGGATGTCATCTAAAAGCGACATAGCACACAGGTTTCTTGCGGCGTGGTCAGATGGTTATTCGGCTGGGATTTTTGAGGCCTCAACGATCTTGTCGAATGCGGCGGGGTCCGCGATGGCGATTTCGCTGAGCATCTTGCGGTTCAGGTCGATGTCGGCCCTTCTGAGGTTACAGATGAACGTGCTGTAGCGGATGCCTCGCTGCATGCAGGCGGCCGATATCCGCGTTATCCAGAGTCGCCTGAAATCGCGTTTTTTGGTCTTGCGATCGCGAGTGGACATGACACCGGCGCGGAACGTCTTTTCCGCGGCCATGCGATACCTGCGCGACCCTGCGCCAAAGAAACCTCTGGCGGCTCGGAGGATTTTTTTGTGCTTGCGATGACGAGCTGCGCCTTTGCGTACGCGTGGCATGATGCGTCTCCTGTCTTTGACGGTCAGTGGACTCTCTTTCGAGAAGTTCCAGCCGGCGGGCTGTTTTCACAGGTCGGCCGCCCCAAGGGGCTCCCACTGGACCAGTTGTTTTGCTAGTATATTCGTTTATCTAACCGGGCTTACTTTCCAAGAAGCTTCTTTGCCTGCTTTGCAAAACCTTTGGACAAAGCCTTCGGCAGGCGGAGAGTACGATTTCTCTTGGGGGAATTAGGGGACTTCAAATGGCTCGAACCGCCTCTGCGTACAACGGCCTTTCCGCGACCGGTGATCTTGACGCGTTTGGCGATGGCCTTGCGTGTTTTCATTTTTGGCATGATGACGACCTTCGTTTACATTTTTGCCCCAAGCGCCGGGCCGGAGGCTTGAGTCTCTCAGGTAACTATTTGCCCTGTCGGGCACAAGGACGGGCAATTCTACCGTTTCGTCAGCATTTGTAAAGGGGGTAACGGAAATATTCTTCCGCATTCGCAATATTATTCCGCCCCGCGACGTCAATGCCGGGTCTCCCACGAAGGCTCAGTCGCCGTCGAGAGAAGTTTACTCGGCTGGTGGTAGCGTCTCTGGCGGTGTTTCCGACAGCGGCTTGGGTGCGGCATCTTCCGGTGGGGCAATTGTTGCGTCTGGAGCCGGTGCCGGCGCCTCGCCTCGGGCAATTTTGGCCGCCAGATTGGCCGCCTGTCGTTTCTGGAGGATCTGTTGTTTTGTCAGCGGGGCGATGAGCATGGTGATGCGTCGTCCCTCACGTCGATTGCGATCGACCTTACCGCAGTCCTGGAGCGCCTCTTCGATCTGCGTGAAGATTCTCTGGCCTTCGTCGATATGGGCGAGTTCACGTCCTCGGAATCTGAGCGAGAACTGCACCCTGTCGCCACGAAGCAGGAATCCGCGAGCCCGTTCGACCTTGATCATGAGATCGTGCGTGTCGATCTTCGGGGTCCTGATGCGGACTTCCTTCAGTTCGGTCTCGTGTCGATGAGCCTTTGCCTGGCGCTGCTTTTTGGCGAGATCGTACTTGTACTTGCCATAATCGAGAATTCGGCAGACTGGAGGGGTGGCGGTCGGTACGACCTCGACAAGGTCAAGTCCCGCCTCGCGGGCCATTGCCTGGGCTTCGCTGAGGGGCACGATTCCGGCCTGTTCCTCGTTTTGATCGATCAGGCGGACTGGTGAGACCCTAATCCTGTCGTTGCGGCGGAGTTCGTTATTATTACGCGTGTCACGGCGAAACGGTCTAGCGATCTTCTGTCTCCAGTACTCTATCGGCAACACATTGGCTGCCTTTGGTTTCTATCTCCGTGCGAATGTCGGCAATAAAACCGTCAATGCCCACTGCTCCGAAGTCGCCCTCGGTGCGATGTCGCACGGCCACTGTACCTGCATCGGCTTCCTTTTGACCAAGAATAAGCATATACGGGACTTTGTCCAGTGTTGCCCGCCGAATTTTTGCTCCGATTTTTTCCGGAGAATCGTCGAGTTCCGCCCGGATGCCATTATCCTTGAGAATGCGGGTTTGCTCGGTCGCATAATCTGCGCACTTTTCGCTGACGGGCAGGACGGCTACCTGGACCGGCGCCAACCACAGCGGGAAAGCGCCGGCGAAGTGTTCGATGAGAATACCGATGAACCTTTCGGGCGAACCCAGCGGCGCCCGGTGGATCATTATCGGGCGGTGCGGGGCGTTGTCCGAACCGATGTACTCCAGAGCGAACCGCTCTGGAAGGTTGTAGTCCACCTGGATCGTGCCCAACTGCCACTCCCGCCCGATGCAGTCGTTGATCACGAAGTCGATTTTGGGCCCGTAGAACGCGGCCTCTCCCGACTCCTCTGTGTAGTCCAGGCCCACGTCCCGGACGACGTTGCGGATATTCTGTTCGGCCAGGTTCCAGTTTTCGCTGCTACCGGTGTACTTCGAACTGTCGGGGTCTCTCAGACCGATCCTCACGCGGTAATCATTGAGGCCCAGAGTATCGAGCACCAGCTTGGTAAGCTCAACGCACGACGTGATTTCCACTTCCAACTGCTGGGGGGAGCAGAATATGTGCGCATCGTCCTGCGTGAAGCCTCTGACGCGGGTCAGACCGTTGAGATCGCCGGACTTCTCGAACCGGTAGACCGTACCGAATTCTGAAAAGCGAATGGGCAGTTCGCGATAGCTTCGCTGCGAGGACTTGTATATCTGTATGTGGTGCGGGCAGTTCATGGGCTTGAGCAGGTATCCGTCGTCCTCGCCCATGGGCAAGGTCGGGAACAGCCCGTGCTCGTAGTAGGGGTAATGCCCGCTCGTGCGATACAGGTCGAGCCTTCCGATGTGGGGCGTCATTACCGCCTGGTATCCGCGCTTGAGCAGTTCGCCTCTCAACCAGCCTTCCAACTCCATGCGAATTATCGTGCCCTTGGGCAGCCAGAGGGGCAGGCCCGGGCCCACCTCGTCACTGAGGGTGAACAGTCCCAACTGCTTGCCCAGGATGCGATGATCGCGTTTCCTGGCTTCTTCGATGCGTTCGAGATGTTCGGCGAGTTCCTTTTTGTCGAAGAAGGCCGTTCCGTATATTCGCGTCAACATCTTGTTATTTTCGTCACCGCGCCAGTAGGCGCCCGCCACGGTCTGGAGCTTGAATGCTTTGAGCTTGCCCGTATCCGGCAGGTGCGGTCCGCGACACATGTCCACGAAATCGCCCTGGTTGTAGAAGCTGATGGTCTCGACGTTTTCGGCGGTCAGGAGGTCGTCGATCATCCGGACCTTGTATTCCTGCCCGATAGCGGTCATCCGCTCTTTTGCTTCGGCGGGGGTCAGTTCGATTCGTTCCAGCGGCGTGCGGGCTTTGATGATCCGCTTCATCTCGGATTCGATTTTTCCGAGGTCGTCTGTACTGAGCGATTCCGGCAGGTCGAAATCGTAGTAGAATCCGTACTGGAAATCGTCCATCAATGCCGGGCCGACAGTGTACTGGACCTTGTCGCCGTAAAGGTTTCTGACCGCATTGGCCATTATGTGCGCCGCGGTATGCCTCAGTACCTTCAGCGATTCGGGATCGTGCCTGGTCAAAATTCGCAGGGTATGGTCGCCGGTATCGATTTGCCTGGAGAGATCAACCGGTTCGCCATCGAGTTCCGCGGCGATTGCAACCCTTCCGAGGCCCTCGGAGATGTCGGATGCGATCTGCAGGGGGGTCATCGCCGAATCGTACTGGCGCGAGTCGCCGTCTGGAAACTGTATTGTGATGCTCATATTATGCTTTCGTTGGTCCGGCCCGGTCGCCGGTAGGGCAAGACAACAAAACCGGCAAGCGAAGGAGCGGGAGCCCGCGAGACACTCACCCGCCTGGGCTCGAGCCCGGGTGGGGCCTTAAGAAATCGTAGTGTCTGTGGTTACGGTCCGCAGCATTCGTTTGCCGGTTCATTCTAGGCGGTTGCCTGTTGCAATAAACTACCACCAATCTGCGCGAAATCAAAAACAAATTTTCGCGGAAACTGATGTCATGCCCATCGAATCATGGACATTTCGATCGGGTGCGCCAGTGCATCGTGCCTGGGCAGGATTCGTACGGTGTAACCCGCCCGTCCACTGGAAGGGCAGGGCATGTCCACGACATACTTTGCCGGTCCGGTGTCGTTTCCGATCCGGGTCATTTCCGCGGCCTGACCGGTATTGAGCTGCCCGTCTTCGTCCAGCGACCCGAAGTACAGTTCAACCAGGATATTGTCGGGCGAAAGCTGTCCGATGTTGACGGTGGCTTCGACGCGGATCGTCTTGCCTACCTGCGCCCCGTGCCCGTTGGAGTCCATGTTGTCAGAAACGCTCTCCACGCGAATATGACCGAAGTGTTCACGAAGCTCGTTTCTCCATGCGCTCAGGGTTTTGGCCAGTGTCAGATCGTCGGCCATCAGGCGGTTCCACTGATCGGCCGCTGGCGCGTAGAAGTTCTTCGCGTAGTCGTGAACCATCCTGTTACTGCTGAATGCCGGTCCCAGATCACGAATCGAGGCCTTCATCATGGCGATCCATTCTCGGGGCAGGTTGTCCTTACCGCGACGATAGAACAACGGTACGATGTCTTTCTCGAGCAGATCGTAGAGGGCCTGGCTTTCCACGCGGTTCTGGTATTCCAGATCGTCGTAGGACTCGCCCGATCCGATAGCCCATCCCAGGTCCGGGCGGTAAGCTTCAGCCCACCATCCGTCAAGAATGGATACGTTCAGACCTCCGTTGGCGGATACTTTCATTCCGCTGGTGCCCGAGGCCTCCATCGGTCGCAAGGGCGTGTTAAGCCATACATCCACACCCTGGACAAGATACCTGGCCACGTTGATGTCATAGTCTTCGAGGAACAGCACCGATCTCCTGAAGGTTTCCTGGCGCGAAATATGGACGATCTGGCGGATGAGGTCTTTACCGGGGTTGTCGCGTGGATGGGCCTTACCGGAGAAGATTATCTGCACCGGTTTTTCGGGGTTGTTCAGGAGTTTCTTGAGGCGCGGAATATCCGAAAGGATTATACCGGCCCTTTTGTACGTCGCAAATCGGCGTGCAAAACCGATGGTGAGTGCTTCCGGGTCCAGGACTTCCTGTGCGGTAGCGAGTTCCGCCGCTCCGGCGCCTCGTTTTGCAAGCTGCCTGCGCAGGCGCCGCCTCGCGAAACTGACCAGAGACTCCCGCCTGCGCTCGTGGGTTCGCCAGAGTTCAGGGTCCGGAATACTGTCGGCGGCTTCCCACGTGCTCGTGTCGGTCCAACTCCCCGACCAGTCCGGACCGAAATATCGGTCATACAGTGCGGTCAGTTCGTGGCTGATCCACGAGGGCGTGTGGATACCGTTTGTAATATGATGGATTGGAATTTCGTCATCCGGTACACCAGGCCAGACCCCCGCCCACAGGTTCCGGGAGATATGTCCGTGCAGGTCGCTGACACCGTTGCGATACCTCGCCATTCTCATCGCCAGGATGGTAAGGCACATAGGCTCGTCCTTGTTCCCCGCTTCCTGCCGCCCCAGGGCGAGGAACTCATCGGGCGATATGCCCAACTGTGCGGCGAATTGGCTCATGTACTTCTCGATGAGCCACGGTTCGAACGCGTCGTTGCCCGCCGGTACCGGCGTGTGGGTGGTGAATACGTTGGAAGAGACGACGATTTCTTCAGCCGTACGGAAATCGATTTGATGTTCGACCATGAGGAAACGGATGCGCTCCAGGCTCAGGAAAGCCGAGTGCCCTTCGTTCATGTGGTAAACTTTCGGGCAGAACCCCATCGCACGGAGCATTCTTACTCCACCGACGCCAAGGACGATCTCCTGGCGGATTCGCATTTCCTGGTCGCCACCGTAGAGTTGTGCGGTGATGTGCCTGTCTTCGGGCGAGTTGCTCGGTACGTTGGTGTCCAGGAGGTATAGATCGGTCCGACCGATACGCACGCGCCATGCGTAGGCCTCGATGACGCGGTCGGCCAGATCGATGTCGATTGTGAGTTCAGCCCCATCGTCAGTGCGGACCCGCTGGCAGGGGAGGTTGGCAAAATCGTTCCGGGGAAACAGTTCCAACTGCCAACCGTCGGCGTTCAGACGCTGGCGGAAATATCCCTGTTGATAGAGCAGTCCGATGCCCACCAGGGGCACGTTCAACTCCGATGCGCTTTTCATGTGGTCTCCGGCCAATACGCCCAGACCGCCGGAATAGATCGGTAGTGTCTCGGTAATACCGTACTCCGCGCAAAAGTAGGCCACCAGCGGTCCGGTGTGCTTTGTCGCAAATGCCTTGGGCCACCATCCGCTGTGAGTGAGATATCGTTGCAGCCTCTCGTGGACCCTGTGCATGTGAGAAATGAAACCGTCATCTTCGGCGAGTTTTTCGAGACGGTCTTGTCCGAGTTGACCGAGTATGGCCACTGGGTTGTGATAGCAGTCTTCCCATGCCTGTCGGTCCAGTCGTCTGAAGAGATCCCGGGCGTCTCCGTGCCACGACCACCAGAGATTCCCCGCGATCTCGCTCAACTGCTTGAGTTTGGGCGGTAGTGCGGGCTCGATAATAAAAGTTCGAAGCGGTCTCATCTGATTATCGCCGATGTCATGTTAAATGAAAAGTACCAAACTCTCGGGGCGGTTACAAACCTCGGCCTGACGACATAGACATAGTATTCACAGAATCTTTCATCGGCAATTGTCAGGTCAATTTTCAACACAAATCTACTCTCTTTACTCCGGAGCGGAGTAAACCAACTCCGAGAATCAGCGACAAGTAAGGCCGGGCCTTCTGTTTGCCGATGTATATTGTATGCATCATCGGGGCGGGTGGACTGCCCTCCAGGCCTCCCCTCCGGCGAGTTGGACCACCGGGATGCAAGGATTTATTGATGCACAGACACTCCAGAACACCGCGAATAGCCGCGACAAGGCGTGCCAGGCGCCGCCCTCGACACAGTGGTACTGCCCGCAGGAGTTTGTGGCAAAGTCCCCCATTCCGTGCTAGAATTAAGATGGAAGCCCCCAACACACGGGAGTAAAATAGCTGCCTTGTGTGCGGGCTGGAAGTCCGCTCCACGGTGAGTCCGGACCAGGCATGACTTGCGTCAGGGAAGGTGCGACGATGAACGTATCACGAAAACAGATCGTCATGTGGACAGTGCTGGTTTTTGTAACGCGGGGAGCATGGGGGCAAATCGTCCCGGTTCAGGACGGGCGTGCCCTGGATTCCAACTACCGTATTGGCAGCGATCGAATCAATTCCAAAACCACCAGCCGCACAACATTCAGCAGCCAGATGTATATCACCGGACAGGTCACCGGTCTGGGCGCCTTCAGGGGCGCTACCGGGTATGCAGCCGAAAACCAGTTGCGCATGACCGTCCCATCGTCGAGCCTCAGCGATTTCAGGCGCCAGTCGGTAGGATTGAGTGACGTACTTGCCGGCGAGACCTATCGAGCAAGGCAATATCTGGATCGCTCGACGACGGCGATGGGCCTCCAGAGTATCACATCGGGGATGACGGCCCCGGGGACAAACGTGCCGAGGACGAGCTACATCGGAGCGATCGTGCCCCGCAAGGCCCTCGACGAAGCGATGTCGGACTTTCGCCCCCTCATGGGTAATCACCCGGGCAGGGCGATATCGGTCGACATTCAACCGGCAATAAAAATTGACACCGCGGCGCCTCGCATCATTAATCGGCGTGATTCCTGGACCCCTCCGGTCGTGCCCAATGCATTGGGAGCGTCCGAGTTGGCGGTTTTCACCGTGTCGCGACCGTCGCAGCGGACTAACGTGGACGTGGAACTTCAGGAATTGGAGCGTCTGGCCGACGACGATTTAAGCAGGATCGACAGCAAAGTGCGCGGCCCGATCATTGTGCGACCGGCGGCGGGTACTGATGGCGGCGCCCACAGCGCTTTGGGAGGTGTGGGGACCGCAAGTAAGGGGCTGGTGGAATCCGACGTGTTCCTGTCGATGGTTCATCTGCTTCAGAAGCAACATTTGGATTCTTCGGGCAAGTCCGGTCCCTCGAAGAGCGTCGCCTCCAAGACCGGTGGGCCCGAGACGGGTGATCCGGGTATGAAGCTCAAGCCTCTCGGTGCGCGCCCGGGGTCGGATGAACTTGTCGAACAGGGTCTGCGAGGGGAACTGATATTCAATACGCTGGCGGGCAAAAGCTCCGACGCCTTCAACACTGCGATGCGGAAGGGTGAAGAACAACTCAAGGCTGGACATTTCTACAATGCCGTCGATCAATACAGGCATGCCGTGGAAGTCGCACCGCAAAACCCGACGGCGCGCCTCGGATTGGCGGGGGCTCTCTTTGGCGCCGGTGAGTCTCTCGGCGCCGCACTGCAGTTGCGGCGGGCAATGGAGATGTTCCCGCCGATAATGGTCACGAGGCTGAAGGTAATGCTGAAGATCCCCTCGGATAGGCTCAAGGGCAGGCTCGATCAAATACACAAACGCCTCGAAGGACGAATGGGCACAAACGTCGACCCGCAACTGGCGATGCTGGCTGCCTACATGCACCGCAGCGCCGGGGAGAACTACATTGCCGAATTGTGCGCCGTGAAACTCAAAGGCGCCGCCGGCGGCGATAAGCTTTACGCGGCCTATGCGACGTACGTACTCACGGGCAAGCGTCCTGCCGCGATGAAGTCGACGACCAGACCCGCCTCGGACAAGTGATCCTTCCTTCGCGGTGCAAATAAAAACGACGGATCGGTGGAGGGAGACCGGTCCGTCGTATTTCTCGGGCAGGTGGAGGGAGGCCCGCCCGTCACTACTGGTTATTTCGTTGGTAACGGTCGTCCGACAACCGCCCAAAAGCGGTAAGCCGCCTATCATTTATATATATCGGAAGCGGCGGGGAAAATCTTCACGTGGAAATTCTTTTTTTTCTTTCGATTTTGTCTCGCCGGTGGAAAAAGGCCCGAACCAACCGCGACTTTTGAGCGTATAGACAGGTGTATGAACTACCCGGGCGGGATGAGGTTGCTTTACAAAGGATTGACGCGAACCCAAAAGGAGCTCAAGAGATGAGAACTACAGTACTGAGGAATTCGACACTGACTTTGCTGATACTGGCGGCGATCGGCGTGGGCTGTTTCGTTGGGCCGCTTGTTGTCGAGGAGGTCAGCTATGCATTGGCCGCCGGTGAGAACCGTGCCGCCAGAGAGCAACTTGCCAAACTCAGCCAGGCCGATCGGACGTCGGAACTTTACCGGGCAGTGGCCAGGGCGGTCAGGCCCGCGGTAGTGGTTGTACACGTCAAGAAGAAGATGGACATGCGAGGGCATCCCTCTGCGGAGGAGATGAACGAGTTCATGCGCCGCTATTTTGGCCGGTCGCCGTACGGGGATCGAATTCCGAAAAGGTCTCCGGATGACGAAAACAAAGATGCTCCCCAGCGAGAGTACTTCAGCCGCGGTGTTGGCAGCGGTGTGATCGTCGATGCCGGGAAGGGTTACGTTTTGACCAACTGGCACGTCGTGCAGGGCGCCGACGAGGTCGAGATTGCGCTGCTTGACGGGCGGAGGCTTAAGACCGAGTGGGTGCGCAGCGACCAACAGACCGATGTGGCGGTCGTTAAGATCAAGCCCGATCGCCTCGTCGATGCGCCCCTGGGCAACAGCGACCGGGCAGACGTTGGCGACTGCGTACTGGCCTTTGGCGCTCCCGAGGGCCTGCCGCAGACCGTCACCGCGGGCATTATCTCCGCCAAGGGACGAACCACCGGGCGGAGAGGATACGAGAACTTCTTGCAGACTGATGCGGCGATTAACCACGGAAACTCCGGTGGACCGCTGGTGAACATGAAGGGCGAAGTTATCGGAATAAACACCGCGATCGTCTCGAGAACGGGTGTCAACGAAGGGATCGGTCTGGCGATACCGTCGAACATGGTCGGACACGTCATGAGGCAACTCATAGACGGCGGTGAAGTTGTCAGGGGTTACATCGGCGTGCATATCCAGGACGTC
>JADHXQ010000099.1 GCA_016782885.1 Phycisphaerae bacterium
CCCAGGCAAGCGTCTTGGGGATGTCCATCTTGCCCTGCGGCAGCGGGCGGTTGCCCTGTCCGCCGCCGTCTTTGTACACGTAGACCTGGCGCACCTGCCCGATCGCACCGCCCTGGATGAGTTCCATTGCCCGGCGGAACCCCGGAGTGCTCGTGCCCTGGTTGCCCATCTGCGTGGCGACCTTGTGTTTCCTGGCCGTGTCCCGCATGACTCGCGATTCCCACACGTTGAGGCTGAGCGGTTTTTCGCAGTAGACCCCCTTGCCGCGTTTCATCGCAGCCACTGATATCACCGCGTGGGTGTTGTCCGGCGTGGCGACGAACACCGCGTCGATCCGCTTTTCCATTTTGTCGAGCATCTTGCGGAAGTCGCGGAACTTCGGCACGTCCGGTTGGCGCTTGTAGCTGCCCCGGGCTTTTCTCTCGTCGACGTCGCACATCGCCACGACGTTTTCGATCTTCGGCAGGGTAGCGACAAACCATTCGCCTCGCCCGGCGCATCCGACTATCGCGACACCGAGTTTGTTATTCGCCTTGTACGTGCGGGCTGATGCGCTGTCTTTGAGAATCACGACCCCTGCAGTCCCGGCGGCAGCGGTCTTCAGGAACTTTCGGCGGCTGATATGAGATCCCATAGCCAACTCCTTTCCGCTCTACCTGTCATCCCACGATATCCCCTCGCGGAGTACAGATCAAGTAATCGCGACAATCAGCTTTCTTTGCGACAGGCAATGGACGCTTCGGTGCATTGTGGGCATAATGATCTGCAAATTGCTTTGTCACATTTTTTGTTCGTTTTCGGGACGGCGGTAATGGAAGTTGGCGCGAACATGGAGATGCCGGACGAGCAGATTCTCACGCGCGGTCGGGAACTGCTGGGCCTGATCGACGCCGCGGCGCGGGCGGGCCTCGCCCGCGGCGGCTGGCAGGAGTGGCTGCTGAACTGGTCGATTCGCCATGATGGGCTCAAGCGACAGATCTTCAGCTTCATCGCATCCCTGCCGCAAGCCGATACGCCGCGGGCGTTCGGTGCGCTTCTGAAGGAGCACTTCGTCGGGCATACCGGTGTGCCCCGGCTGCTGCGCGCCGCGGCGCGGGCGGCATGTACAATCGGCCCGTCGGCGATGCGGGTCCTGCAGCCGATAGTGCGCGGGCGGGCCGAGGAGATGGCCAGGCGGTTCATCATCGGCGCCAGTGACGCCCGGACTTCTGCGAATTTGACGCGCTTGCGCCAGAAGGGTTTTGCCTTCACGCTGGACGTGCTTGGCGAATCCGCCCGGAGCGATGCCTGCGGCGAGCGATACGTCCGGACCTACCTGAGGCTCCTCGATCGTCTAGCCGCGGCGCAGAACGACTGGGCGGGCCTGGTCTCCGGCGGGCAGTTCGACTGGGGCGCCGCACCGCGCATTAATGTTTCGATCAAGCCATCGGCCCTGGCGCCCGGAGGCAACCTGGCGGCGATGCTCGCCCGGGCCGGTCGGATCTACGAGAGGGTAATCGCCCTTGGCGGGTTTCTCTGCATCGACATGGAGGCGCTGTGCCTGAAGGACGTAACGTACGAACTGTACCGCCGCCTGCGAACTGACAGGCGTTTCGGCGATTGGCCGCACCTGGGCCTGGCCGTCCAAGCGTACCTCCGCGCAACCGAGGGCGATCTGGCGGGTCTGCTTGACTGGGCGCGAGGCCAAGGCGTGCGGATTTCCGTTCGCCTTGTAAAGGGCGCCTACTGGGATTCGGAAGTCGCCGCAGCCGAGGCCCGCGGCGCCCGGGCGCCTGTTTACACCGTAAAATCCGAGACCGACGCGGCATTCGAGCGGGCGGCTGCCACGGTCCTGAAGAATCACGACATCTGCCACCTGGCGTGCGCGTCGCATAACATCAGGTCGGTCTGCGCCGTCCTCGAAACCGCCCGGGCTTTGGGCGTTCCGGAAAATCGCTACGAGTTCCAACTGCTTTACGGTATGGCCAAGCTCTTCCGCATCGCCTTGTTGCGGACCACCCCGCGCGTGAGGCTCTATTGTCCACACGGCGACATGCTGGTCGGGATGGCGTACCTGATTCGCCGCCTCCAGGAAAACACGTCCAACGAATCGATCCTGCGGCAGGAATTCGCCCCCGGCCCCGATCCGGCGGAACTGCTGGCCAATCCAGCGGAACAGTTAGGATATTCGGGCTAAATACGAAAAACGCGAAAAAAGGGGACAGGCTACTTTTATATCATTTTACTATAAGCACTTAACGCCGCAAATAACCGCTACAAAAAGCAGCCTGTCCCCTTTTTGGCCCTTTTTGGTGGCGTTATTGTCCGGCGACGTAGGTTTGCGCGGTGTCGTACATGGTCAGGATATTTTCGATCGGGGCGTCTATCTGGATGTAGGTGTGTCCCGGGCCGAGTATGTATCCCCCACCGGCGCCGAGCGTGTCGATCAGGCTTTTAACTTCGCCGGCCACCTGCTGCGTTGTGCCTCTGCAAAGCGTTTCCTGCAGGTCCACCCCGCCGTAGAAGCACAGGTCCGGCCCGAAATCTTTCTTCAGGCCGGCGGGGTCCATCCCCGCCGCGCGGGTTTGTATGGGTTCGAGCATGTCCACCCCGGCGTCCACGATCATCGGAAGCAGCGGTCGGACCGCGCCGCAGCAGTGCAGAAGGAACGCCTTGTCATACCGGTGGGCGATTGCGACCAGTTCTGTGAGATAGGGCACGACGAATCGGCGGAAATCTTCGGGGCTGAACAGCGGTCCGCGCTGGGAGCAATAGTCGTCGGCCATGTATACGATGTCGATCCCCTCGCCGTGCGATTCGAGCATCGTTGTCAAAGCTTCGGCGCATATTTCGCCGATCGTTTTTATCAGGCGGTCGGCGTAGTCCCTCCGCATGGCGAAATCCAGCATGAGGTCCCCCAGTCCCCTGACCAGCGATGCGATGAAATATGCTCCCCACGTGAAGACGCCTATCACAGCCCGGTCCGCATGGCTTGCTGCTTCGGCGGTGAAGTGGCTGAAATCGAGAATGTCCGCCGCGGGCCAATCGTGTGCGTTTATGTCGGCGATAGTGTCCCTGCCGGCCAGCGGATTGAAGCAGACCTCATCATATTCACCGCCGGTGTACGCCGTTACCCGCGTCCGGTATCCCCAGATGGAGGTCTTCTCGATCAGGTCGTCCTGGTCGGCGGTGTACATGAAGTTGCCCGGAAGGATCATCCACGTGTCGACGCCTAGGCGATCGAAGAGCGCCTCTTTGGTGTCGAGCCCCAGGTGTTCGTAGAGGGCTGCATACACTTCCGGTTCGGCGTCGAAGGTAATCGGCGTCCGATCGGGCTGGGTGTGTGCGATTGCAGCCAGTACTCTTTCTTTGGAAGTCATCGCTCGCTGAACCATCATCGCACCAATGCGCGGCGATGTCCATGCAGTTGTCGCCCGGGGCAATCGCATCTAGTCCAATCTAATTCAAAAATTCTCGTATCAGGATTTCGAGCAAGGGACGCCGTCGCCGTTATAGCTAGCGGCGGCTTGTCCTGTCGTAGATCCTGAGCAAGCGAAGCGTGTCGAAGGGAGCGAAGTCGAAGGGCGACGGCCTGTTTTCTTACCACGGAAGACACGGAAAGCACGGAAATGTTACGCCACGGCTGTTTTTCTTGAGGCGACGAAGCTGAAAGCGAAGACGCTTGCCACGGCTTGCCCTGAGCGAGCGGAGCGAGTCGAAGGGATGACACGGATGACGCGGATGTAAAAATAGAAGAGCGAAGCAGGGAGCAACGGTTATCGCCTCTCGCCGTCGCCAATTGCCAACTGCCAGTCGTTGAGTAAGCCTCGACTACGAGAAACACCCCCTAAAAACAAGACCAAAACCCCTTAATTTAATATTTAAAGCCTGACCCCGCCGTTTGCCTGAACGGTTGCCTTTTGGGACTGGTTGAACTCCCACCGACAGGCGTTACGGTACAGGAACCTTGAAGCCGGGTATGGCCCGATGTCCAGACCCCATATTCAGCTTGCTCAACGCACTGCATCGGATACAATCACTGCAAGTGACCCGCGGAGTTCGCGGGGAAGAATCTATTCAGGGAATGTCGGCGCAAAGGTGACAAGCATGAATCATGCGACAAGATTGACGCTCGCTGCTGTGTTGACGATATCCGTGGCCGTACTTACCGGGGAGCTTGTCCTTGCCGACACCGCCAGCGACTACGAGACATTATTCGGCTCCGAAGCCAAGAAGGTCTCCGCCACCCGCACCAAAACCGACGATGCTGCATTTGCCGCCAAGCTCATTAAATCTGCCGAGAAACTGTCCGACTCGCCAGCCATGCAAATACTGCTGTACGAAAAGGCATGTCAGTTTGGTGCAGCCAGTCCCGCCGGTTGCGAGACCGCATTGAAAGCCGTGGGGCTGCTGGAAAAAGCGGTTCCCGACAAGAAGGACCAGTGGCGACAGCGGAAGTTCGATATCGTCAAGTTCCGTTTTGACAAGAGCTATGGTGCGGCGAAGAAGACCGCCGGTGAGCCATACATGGAGATGCTTGAGGCCCTGGCGGACGCTGACGTGGCCAGAGGCAACGGCTCCGAAGCCAAGAAGGTCTACAGTCGGGCCATCATGGTCGCCAACTATATCAAATCGGACAGGGCGGAGACAATCCTCGCCAAGAGCAAGCGAGCAAACGCGGTGGTCGCTCAGCAAATCAAACTCAAATCGCTGCAAGCCAGCCTAAAGAAAGACACCCAGAACACAAAGGTCCGCAAGGAGCTAATACTGCTCTACGTTGTCGGACTCGACAACCCAACCGAAGCAGCGAAATTGATAACCGACGATATCGACGAAGTTACTCGAACATACGTTCCGCTTGCGGCCAAAACACTCGATGGTCTTAATGAAGCGATTTGTATGGAACTGGGCGACTGGTACTACCGGAAGTTGTTGAAGGATGCTTCAGCGGCCGGTAAGCCTGTTGTTCTTCAACGGGCAAAAGGCTACTACGAGCAGTTCGCTGAACTTCACACGAAGAAAGATGTTCAATCATTGCGAGTCGAGACGGCGTTGGAGAGTATTGAAAAGGAACTCAAGAAACTCGGCGCACCGGCTAACCGCTCAGGGGGCAGGACGCTCGTGCTGACCCTTGCCAAGGGCGTGAAGATGAAGCTCGTCCGCATCCCCGCCGGGAAGTTCGTCATGGGTTCGCCAAAGACCGAGAAGGATCGCCGCGAGGGCGAAGGCCCTCAGCGTGAAGTAACAATCAGTAAGGCATTCTACATGGGTGTCACCGAGGTGACGCAGTTGCAATACCAGTTCGTCACAGGCAAGAACCCCAGCAAGTTTACAGGCCCCCAGAATCCGGTGGAACAAGTGTCATGGGACAATGCGACGGCGTTCTGCACGGTGTTGTCAAAGAAGACACGGCGGGCGGTTCGCCTGCCCACCGAAGCCCAGTGGGAATACGCCTGCCGGGCGGGTACGAAGACCCGCTTCAGCTTCGGCAAGGAAGACAAGGATCTGGCCGCCTACGGATGGTACAAAGCTAACAGCGGCGGCAAGACCCATCCGGTCGGCCAGAAGAAACCGAATGCCACCGGGTTGTACGACATGCACGGAAACGTATGGGAATGGTGTCGCGACTGGTACGACAAGGACTTTTACGCGAAGGCGAAGAACGTTGACCCTGAGAACACTACAGCGGGGTCGGCCCGTGTTCTTCGCGGCGGGTCGTGGAACCACGATCCCGACTACTGCCGCGCTGCGTATCGCGACTGGTACACTACCGGCCGCCGCTTCGACGTCATCGGGTTTCGTGTTGTGGTCGTGTCTGGTTTGGGCGTGGACTAAAGTCGTTTAACCCTTTGCTCTTTGTTCTTTTACCCTTTGCCCGAGCGAAGCGAGGGCCGATTTTATTTTGCTGTTTTGGGTCTTGCCGTGTGTGGGGATGAATGCTACGATGAGCTTGTCCGCACGTTTGCGGGCAGGGACATGGAGGGACGCCTCCAGGGGATTCTCGCGACGCTTCTGAGGGCGAAGTTCTCGGGCGATAAAGCCGAGTTGTTGCGTGAGGCCAATATTGAACTGGAGGTGCTGCGTTTTCAGGTTCGTCTGGCCAAGGATCTGGGCATACTTGCCGCCAGAAGCCATGGTCACGCAGCGGACGTTATGCACCAGGTCGGAAGTCAGATAGGCGGGTGGGCGGCCAGCAGGACCGGTCGGCAGTGAAACGATACGGCGGACTGTGGGAGCAGGCGGTTTCGTGGGATAACCTGCTTCTGGCGGCCCGGAAAGCCAGACGCGGCAAACGAGACCGAGCAGCGGTGCAACGTTTCGAGTTCGACCTGGAACGCCAACTGCTTTCTTTGCAAAGGCAGCTTGTTGACGAGGTTTACCGGCCGGGCGGGTTCACCACGCACTGGATCAGCCGCCCCAAGGCCCGATTGATCTCGGCGGCGCCGTACCGGGACCGTGTGGTGCATCACATGCTAATGAACGTTCTGGAGCCCATACTTGACCGACACTTCCACCCGCACAGCTATGCGTGTCGAAAAGGCAAGGGCACTCATGCCGCGGCGGATCGGTTGCAGATGCTGATGGGGCGATGTCGTTACGTTGTGCAGCTCGATGTGCGGAAGTACTTTCCGAGTATAGATCATCAGATTCTCAAAGGGATGTTCCGGCGTCTGATAAAGGACAGACGCATGCTGGGGTTGATGGATCTGATAGTGGATAATTCAAACCGCCAGGAAGATGTGACGGACTATTTTCCGGGCGACACGTTGTTTTCGCCGCAGGAGTTCAGGCGGGGGCTTCCAATAGGAAATCTTACCAGCCAGTGGTTGGCCAACTGGTATCTTACGGGGTTGGATTATTACGTAACCGGCGGTCTTGGGATCGGGGGATACGTGCGGTATTGTGATGATTTTCTGGTGTTGCACAATGATAAGGCGGTTCTCCTTGATACAGCATTTAAGGTGCGAGTCTTTTTGGAGCGGCTTAGACTTCGTTCGCACGAAGACAGGGAATCTGTGCGACCCGCACGTGCGGGGGCGGCGTTCGTCGGGTATCGCCTTTGGTCAAGCCACAGGCTTATCCGAAAGTCAAACATCAGGCAATTCCGTCGGCGTGTTGCGTGGATGCGGCGGGAGTATGCTGCCAATCGGATCGAATGGAGCGATATCAGGTTGCGTCTTGACAGTTGGATTGGTCATGCCCGCCAAGCCTATAGCGAACGACTGCTTAGGCGGTTGGGTTGTGAGTGGGTGTTTGCCAGGAAGCCGACAGCCGGAAAGATACCGCCTACCTGTGCTCTTGTGTGATCTTGCGGGGTATCGGGGTCAGGCTTTCACTTTACACTTTAGGTCCTTTCGGTCGTCGCCAATTCCAAGTCCTGAAGCACATCAATATCCCTTGACAAAAAGACCGATAATCGTGAACCCGCAAAGATTTTCAGAAATTTTGTTGGTCGAAAGTGGTTAACGGCGTGGTTGTCGGCGCATTGGCGCTTGCAGCGGAAGGGTAAAGGGGATATGAATAAAGGCTGCAAATTCCCGCAGGACCACAAATGACGTTTTGGGAGACTGACAATGAGCGAAATTGAACACCTTATCAGCGTTCAGGACGAAGTCGGCGAGACGCCCATCTGGATACCCGACGAACAGGCGATGTACTGGATCGACATGGAAGGCAACGCCGTACATCGCTACGACCCCGCCACCGGCGAAAGAGCCGACTGGGCGCTCGACGCGGCGGTAACCGCCCTGGGGCGCCGGGCATCGGGCGGATGGATCCTGGCGACCAAGACGGGGCTGATGTTCTGGAATCAGCAGACTAATACAACCGAATTCATCGTCGACCCGACCGCCGACCGGGAGGCCATACGATTCAACGATATCGCGGTCGACCGCCAAGGCAGGCTGCTGGCAGGCACAGCCAACGTCCAGGAGTACGACGCGCCCGACGGGGTGATATACCGCCTTGACCCGGACCTTTCGCTCCACCAGATCGACGAGGGTTACGCCGTGTCCAACGGGATAGGTTTCAGTCCCGACGGTAAGACGCTCTACGTGTCCGACTCGTTCAACAACAAGATCGTTGTCATGGACTACGACACCGAGACCGGTACGGCGAGCAACCGGCGCACGTTTGCCGACGTCCCGTCCGAAGAAGGCCTGCCCGACGGCCTGATTGTCGACACCGACGGGTTTATCTGGAACGCCCACTGGGCAGGGTCGCGCATTACCCGATACGACCCCGACGGAAAAATAGAACGCCGGATCCCCATGCCCGCCACCAACGTCACGTGCCTGGGCTTCGGCGGGGCGGAGATGAACGAACTTTACATCACGACCGCGTGGTTCTTCATGACAGAAGAGCAGCGCCAGGCTGAGCCCCACGCCGGCGATGTGTTCCGCATCAAGACCGACATCACCGGCCTGGCCGAACCGGAATTCGCGGGCTAAAAGGAGAGACGACATGACAATGACGAAAGAAGAGCGGGTCCTGCGAGTAATCAACGGGCAGGACGTCGACTACCTGCCCAGCCAGATCACCTTTTCCGACCGCACGCGGGACGCCGAGATAACCGCGGCGCTGGGCATAGGCCCCGACGAACTCGACGATTACCTCGAGAACCACATTCACATCACCCTGTGCGCCCACGACAAGACGCTGTTTTACCGCAACGATCGCGAGGCGATGGCCAGGCTCAAAGAAATGGGCTTCTGCGGGACCGACTGGGAAAACAAGGTCGTCTACGACTCCTGGGGCATGGGCATTGTTGTAGGATCGGACGGGTTCTTCACATGCTTTGCCCCGCTTTCAAAAACTGCAACGCCCGAAATGGCGGAGCACATGCCCCCGGATGTAAATCGCCAGGTGCTCTTCCAGGACATCGATGATGCTGTCGCCAACTACAACATTCCCGACATGACTCGCCCGGGGCTGTTCGACGAGATGAAACAGGAACTCGACGAGCTTTCGGGCGACTTCCTGGTAATGCCCTCGGGTTATTTCGGAACCTACGAGCGAAGCTACGCCCTCATGGGCTTTCAGAATTTCATGACAAACCTGGTCGCAAATCCCCGAGCCGTCCACGCGCTTATGGACAAGGTCACCGAATATCGCGTCGAGTACGCAAAGAAGGTGGTCGAGATGGGCTTCAAGGTCGCCCATCATGGTGACGACCTCGGTACGCAGACCGGTGTGCTGTTCTCACACGACATGTTCCGCGAGTTCGTGCTGCCGAGGATCAAGCAGGCCTGGCAGCCGTACAATGACGCGGGAATTCCGATCATTATGCACTCCTGCGGTTGCCTTACCGAGTTCATACCCGACCTGCTCGAGATTGGCCTGCGAGTGCTCGAGCCTGTCCAGCCCTGCATGGACCTGGCGTACCTTAAGCGCGAGTTCGGTAAGGACCTGGTGTTCTGGGGCGGTATCGAGACCCAGAATATTCTCCCGTTCGGTACTCCCGAACAGGTCAAGGAACTGGCCCGCCAGACCATACGCACGCTCGGTAAGGGCGGCGGGCACATCATCGGCCCGAGCCAGGAAGTCATGAACGACGTGCCGATCGCCAACATAAAGGCCCTCGTCGAAACCATCGTAGAAGAACGCCAGACAGTCTTGGGGCTGTGATGAACACCAGACGTTACTTCTGCGTCGCGGTGCTGTTGTCGGTTTGCCTGACGGTGGTCTGTCCGGTTATAGCGGTCGAGCGGACCGGGGGACTGATCGCCGCCGGGACGAAATGGGCGACTCCGTATTACGTTGTCGACAGCAAGGTTGCCGGTCCTGTTGTCATGATCACCGGCGGAATGCACGGTAACGAACCGGCCGGCGCGCGGGCGGCGGAGCATATCCGATTCTGGACCATCCGGCGCGGCAAGCTCATCATCGCACCACGCCTCAACCCGGCGGCATTGGCGGCGGGTCGGCGTTTGATTCCCGGTGCGCCCGAAGGCGCGGGCAACCTCAACCGCAACTTCCCGAAAACCGGTCGGCAGGGCAAAGCGATTGGCGCCCCGGCCGGAGCCATCTGGGCATTCGTCAAGTCGGCCAGGCCCGACTGGCTGATCGACCTGCACGAGGGATTCGCCTTCCACAAGTCCAACCCGAAGTCCACCGGCGCCAGCATCATCTCCCTTCCGGAACTCAAGCTCGGAGATACGGTCAGGCTGATGCTCGACGCGGTGAACGCCTCGGTTTCCGACGAGGGGAAGAAGCTGGTTGCTCTTCGCGGGTCGGCCAACGGTTCGCTGGCCCGCTCGGCCGCCCAGAAGCTCGGCGCCAAGACGATGATACTCGAGACGTGCTATACCGATCAGTACATGTCGCTGCGGACGCGCCAGCATCGCCTGATGGTCCACCGCCTGCTGAAGCATCTGAAAATGGCCGGCTGCCAGTCCGATTGCATGTCCCCCGCCGGCGGGAGCGTCGTGCGGGTGGCGATCTACAATGGTCCGGGCACCGGCAACTCTACGGGCTTGAACCTGGAGAAGGTGCTTTGCTCCAGGCCCGGGACGCTTGTAAGGCTGGTCGGCCCGCCGGATATCGCAGCCGGCGTGCTGGCGGGGCAGTTTGACGCGGTCATTTTCGGCGGCGGGAGCGGTAAGGGGCAGGCGGCCAACATCGGCGCCGAGGGAGGCAAGGCCGTCGGCGAGTTCGTCAAGGGCGGTGGCGGATACCTGGGCATATGCGGCGGGGCGTACCTTGCCACCAGCGAGTACAAGTGGGGCCTGAAGATAATCGACGCCCGCACCGTAGACCGCAAGCATTGGAAACGCGGCAAGGGCAAGGTGAAGATGGAACTGACGAAGTTGGGAGCCGCGATACTCGGCGCCCGCGATCGGACGGTTGAGATCATCTACGCCAACGGACCGCTGCTGGGCCCCTGCGGTCGCAAGGATCTCGACGACTACGAAGTACTGGCGAATTTCCGCGGAGAGATCAACGAAAACAAGGCGCCCAAAGGCGTGATGCTGAATTCCCCGGCAATGATTCTCGGGCGCTTCGGCTCGGGCAAAGTAATCCTGTTCAGCCCGCACCCCGAGAAGACCGAAGCACTGCACGGATTCGTCCACCGCGCCGTAGCCCACATAGCCCGCCGACGGACAAAACTCCCCGCATCCCGCCCGATTTCGGTTGGCGTGGGCTCAGGCTTGCGAAGAACGCCAATGGGTGTTTAGGCTTGAATAACCGAATCCAAGCCCACAGATAGCTATCTGTGGGCTGTCGTTATTCCATCGAATAATGTTCCATCAGGCACATAATTCGATGGAATTATGTTATTGTTTCTTTCTATTTGCCTTGAGGCGCCTTCCAGGCGATTGGGGGTTTTGCGTTTTTGTATGGCAGGATGTCGAACTTGCGTTTCGGTTTCTTCTTGAAGAACTGGAGGTCCGCGAAGTCCAGCAGTGCCCGCCAGTCTTCGAGTCCCTGGGCGTGTCCGCCCGGGCGCCAGTGCGTTGCGATTCGATCGCCCGTGCCGAGCCAGTCGAACACGATTTTTGCGGCCTGGTGGGTAAGTTGCGTACCGTACGGATTGGCCCAGTAGTCTCCGGTGGCGTGGGGATTCACCAGGGCGCGCGGTGCGATCAGGGCCTTGGCGAAGTGGGCGTCGAAAGGCAGCTTCGACTCATTCGCGGCAAACGCGAAGAATTGCTTCGACCACCAGTGATCGAACTTACCGACGTGGGCGGCGATTGCCTGGGGGCGCTGTCCCTTTTCAAAGTATCGCATGCTGCCCGTACCGCCGGTGCCCGAAGAGTTTGGCGCGGCGATGGCGATTCGCTCATCGTAGACGGCGCCGCAGAGTGCGGTCTTTCCGCCTCGCGAATGTCCGGTGGCTACTACGCGATCGGTGTCTGCGAACTCCAGCGTCGCCAGGGCGTCGATGACGATCTGGTATCCCCATGCCCAGGCGGCGATTGCGCCCCAGTCGTATTCGCCGTACAAGGGAAAGACGCCCTCGTTCCGCCTGCCCGGTTTGTCGGCGGCCAGGTCCGTGCGAAGGTACTTGCAGATAACATATCCCCGCGCGACGCCTTCTGCGATTGCAACCTGTTCTTGAGAATGGCTTTTCGAATCTCGCCTGTTTTTGGGGGTATCCAACAGGAGACGATCGTTCTTGATGACGACGGGAAACTTGCCTGCCCGCTTCGGCCTGACGAGGGCGACGCGGAGATCTACGCTCTTGTTTCCGCGGGAGATAGTTACTGTGAGATCGATTTGCACCGCCTTGCCGTCGAAGACGTCAGCGGCGCGAGTCTGCTTGATGGCGAGTTTTCCCGGGCGGGGAGGCATGTGCCCGTACTGGTAATGGGCGAGCATGGCCTTGAGATAATCGCGCTGTCGCGACCAGTCTTCCCGCGTCTTGACGCGCGAGCCGTCCGCCATCAAAAAGGGTCGGGCATTCCCTCCTGATCGGCTAGTTCGTCGACGGACTTGAAGGTGTATTTCGCCAGCTTGTCCTTTCCGCCGGTCAGCCAGTCGAGCGTGAAGTTTGCTAGGGTGATCTTTTTGTATCCGTCGCGTTCGTAGAGCAGTCCGATCGACTTGTCGGGCAGTTTGGTCAGGCACGAGTATGCCGACGAGCCTTTGTAGATCAATCGCGAAACGCCCCAGGTCTTGCCCTCATCGTAACTGAGTTTCACGGTTATCCCGTGCCGCCCGCGGGTTTGCGGGGGATTGGAAAACAGCAGGCGGTTCTTCCCTCCATCGGCTGCGGTGGTGTACCGCAGTATGCTCGCCTGGCAGGTCGGTTCGGGCAGGTCCTTCTGGAAAGTCACTTTCGACCACGTCTCCCCGCCGTCGCTGCTGATGGAGATCGCCCGGCGGCCTCGGGGTTTGTAGCTGCGCATGTTCATCATCAGCGCGCCGTCGGCAAGTTCGACGACCTGGGCTTCATTGCAGCCGGGACGGATGGCCGGCGATTTCCGCCAGCTCTTTCCCCCGTCGTCGGAGTAGATCACGTGCGAGGCGTAGTGGTGCTCCTTGTACTTCTTGTTGGAGTGATTTGCGGGGCACACGAGGCGTCCCTTGTGCTTTCCGCGCGTTAACTGGATGGCTACGCCCGGTCCGGTGGCGTACCAGCCCCATTCGGCATCGCGGCATGTTTTCGACAGATCGACCGGTTTGGACCAGGTCTTCCCGTCGTCGGTCGACGAGCATATGTAAGGTCGCCTGGCGTCCTTGCTCTTTCCGGCGATGATCGCCCCTTCGTGATCGTCGCCGCGGTTCCAGGTCATCAGCAGGTGGATCGTCCCTGTTTTCCGGTCGACCACGGGGCAGCAGTTTCCGCACGTATTTTTAGCGTCGTCCCAGATAACCTGCAGCGGGCTCCATGTCTTGCCCCCGTCGAAACTGCGCTTCAGGACCATGTCGATATTCCCCGCGTCGCCCCCACCGACCTTGCGCCCTTCGCAGAACGCCAGAACCGTTCCCTTTTGCGATACGATCACCGCCGGTATGCGAAAGGTGTGATAACCTTCCTTACCGCTGACGAACACGTCAATCTGGTTTGCCTGTCCTTCCGGCGGCTCGGGGGCCCCTTGAACTCCTGTCGCAAGCAGCGTGAGGGCGGCAAGCATGCAGCACGTGGTTTTCTTAAGCGTCATCTCTTTATTCTCCTTGAAGTTTGCCGCCGGGCGGTTATGGGTTATGTGTTCGTATTCTATGCGCTCGGCGTACTTGACCGAAGTGTGTTTTACCTGTATTTTCTGGAATTCCAAACTTAACTATCTTTGTGACTTATCCGAAAGGCCATGGAACGATGAGAGCAATCGAGATATCCGAACCCCGCAAAATTACCATGCTGGACGCGCCTATCCCTGAACCCGCCGACGGGCAGGCGCTCGTCAAGTGCAGCCACGTCGCCCTCTGCGGAAGCAACATGGGCCAATACACCGGTGTGGGCGTCTGGGGGAACCTGGCGTTCCCGAACCCGACCGGATGGGCGGGACACGAGAATATCGGTACTATCGTCCAGTCTCGCTGTGACGAGTGGGAAGAAGGCACGCTGGTTCTGGCCCAACCGATAGGGTACTTCGGATTCGCCGAGTACATAATCGCTGAACCGCCCGGGATAGCGATGCTCCCCCAGGATGCGACCGATGTCGCCGGTCTGATAGTCGCCCAACCGCTGGCCACCGTGCTCCGCGCGATGGATCAGACCGAAGGCGTGGTCAATCAGCGATGCGCAGTGATCGGGCAGGGTCCAATGGGTTTGATCTGGACGCACGTTCTGTGGCATATGGGCGCTAAGCAGGTAATCGCCACAGACCTGCTGGACTGGCGCCTCGAATGGTCGAAAAGGTATGGCGCCGCGGCGGTTATCGATGCCTCCAAGCATGATGTCGTCGAGCAAGTCAAAGAGCTGACCGGAGGCGAGATGATCGACTTCTGCGTCAGCGCCGCCAGCGAGACCGACGCTCTGACCACCGCCTCAAAACTGGTGAGACGGGCCGGACGCCTGTTCGTGTTCGGAATGCCCGATTACGACGACCAGGCCTTCCCGTGGCATGCGACATTCCGCAACGAAACGAGAATTATCAACTGCGTCGGGCCGGAGTGTGCGCCTTACTTCCAGACGGCCGCCGACATGGTGGTCGACGGGCGGGCATCGGTTCTCGCCTCGATGGTCACCCCGCGCATGCCATGGGACGAGGCGCCCGAAGCGTTCGAAATGTACGCCGAATGCGCCAAAGATTCACTGAAACTCACCCTCGAGTTGTAGACACATCGAATGATCGACTACAGCATAACTGAAGGCCTGTGCATTCTGCGGCTGGACAATCCGCCGCTGAATGCGATTACGTTCGAGATGCTGGACGAACTCCGCGCCGCGATCGTCCGGGCCAACGCCGACGGCAGCGTCAGCAGTATCGTAATCACTGGCGCCGGCGGGGGCTTCAGCACCGGGGCGGACGTGAACATTTTCAAAAACATTGCCGACGACGCCGATGCGATCGAGACCTCCCGCGTTTTCCAGGAGGCGTTCGATGCGGTCGAGGCGTCGGGCAAGCCGGTGGCCGCCGCCGTCGCGGGCAAGGTCATCGGAGGCGCCCTGGAGCTGGCGATGGCGTGTCATTTTCGCCTCTGCGACGCCGCAGCGCGGTTTTCCATGCCGGAAGTCAGGCTCGGGATCAATCCCGGCGCCGGCGGTACGCAGCGCCTGCCCCGCCTGATCGGCGCGAGCGAGGCCCTTAAGATGCTGCTTACCGGCGCCTCGGTCGACGCGGACAAGGCTCGCGATCTGGGACTCGTCGACGCTGTCTGCGAACCCGAGCGGTTCATCGAAGCCGCCGGAGAACTGTTGGCGGGCGGCCAGGTGATGAAAACGTCCCTTCGCACAGACAAGACAGGCGATCCGGACTATACGCAAGCCGAAAAACTCGTCTCCGCCGAGCGCGACGAGATCATCGCGCCGCGGAAGATACTCCAGCTCGTCCGGATCGGTCTGGAAGATTCGTTCGAAGCGGGACTGCTGGCCGAACGCGACGCCTTCGCCGAATGCATGCGAACCTTGGCGACGCGAAACCGTATCTACCTGTTCTTCGCGACCCGCAAGACCGCCCGCGCGCCCGGCCTGGAGGGAATTGCCCCCCGGCGGATTTCGTCGGTAGCGGTCGCGGGCATGGGGTCTATGGGCTCTGGGATAGCCCACGCTCTAATAGCGGTCGGGCGCAGTGTGATCGTGTGCGATGCCGATGAATCGGCGCTTCAGCGCGGGCTGAAGAAGATACGCAAGTCGTTTGACAAGCAGCTCGACAGCGGGCGGATCTCGGCAGACAAGCACCGCAGCACGCTCGATCTTGTATCAACTACAACGTCGTGGGAGGACCTGGCGCCGGCGGATCTCGTTATCGAGGCGGTCTACGAGGACGCCGCGGTCAAGCGGGCGGTCCTTGGCGAGATCGAATCCGCCTGCGGGCGAGAGACGATAATCGCGACGAATACCTCCACGATCTCCCTGGACGTGCTTGCCGAAGGCATGGGGCGCCCCGAGCGACTGGTGGGGCTGCACTTTTTCAATCCGGCCCAACGCATGCCGCTGGTGGAAGTGATCTATTGCGACGGCACGGCCGATGTCGTAACCGCCACTGCGATGTCGCTGGCGAAGTCCATCGGCAAGACGCCGGTCCTGGTCCGCAATCGCGAGGGTTTCCTGGTCAATCGCCTGTTCGTACCGTATCTCAAGGAGGCGTTCTGGCTGCTGCAGGACGGCGCCGACCCCGCCGCGATCGATTCAGCCATGGTGGAGTTCGGTTTTGCGATGGGCCCGCTGACGCTTATCGACATGGCGGGTATCGATATTCTCGCGTTTACCGACGATGTGCTGCGGCGCGTGTTTGCGTATCACGGCGGGCCCAGCAAGATCGTCACCCGCCTGGTCGCCGCCGGCTGCCTGGGCCAGAAAAGCGGCTCGGGAGTGTACAGATACGAGCCAGGCGACTATACTCGACACGATAGTCCGTCCGCACAAAGCATTATCGAGCAGGTGCAGCACGACACCGCCACGACCCCGCGCAGCATCGATGCCGATGAGATCACCGGTCGGCTGGTGCTGAGGATGGTCAGCGAAGCGTTCTGCATTCTGGCTGAACAGATCGCCCAGCGCCAGTCGGACATCGACGCGGCTACCGTACTGGGGATTGGGTTCCCGGGCTTTCGCGGCGGTATACTGAAATACGCCCGGGACTTAGGGTTAGACACGGTTATCGACCGGCTTGAAGAACTCGCCGAGCGATTCGGCTCGCGTTTCAAGCCGTGCGAACTTATGTACGAGATGAAAGGAACATGACAATGGCTCAAACCGCTGAACCAAAGAAGATCCAGGCCACCGGAAAGATGAAAGGGCTGATGGGCCAATATTTCACCGAACTTATGGGCGAAGAGCCCTCGGGCAACAAGATGGCGTGGTGTACTTCCGTGGGCCCCGCTGAACTGCTCAGGGCGATGGGCTTTGACGTCTACTTCCCCGAAAACCACGGCGCAATGCTGGGCGCCACGCGGATGGCGACCGATCTGATACCGCTGGCAAACGCGCACGGATTCTCGCCAGACATCTGCTCGTACCTCACCAGCGACGTCGGCGCGTACCTCAAAGGCGAGAGCCCGTTCCAGAAGCTCGGTCTGCCCGGCCCGCCGAAGGCCGACGTGCTGGTCTACAACACCAACCAATGCCGCGACGTCAAAGACTGGTTCCAGTTCTACTCCCGCCAGTGGGACGTGCCCTGCATAGGCATCGAAACCCCCCGGTCAATCGGCGAGGTCGACTTGACCATCGTCCAGGCCATAGCCAAAAAGATCAAATCGCTGATCACTCCCCTCGAGGATGTCTCCGGCGAGAAGTTCGACATGGACAAACTCAAGGACGTCGTCAGCCTCTCCAAAGAGTGCACCATGCTGTGGAAGGCGGTGCTCGAGACCGCGGCGAAAGCTCCGTCGCCGCTTACGTTCTTTGACGGGACGGTCCAGATGGGTCCGGCGGTTGTTCTGCGAGGCACTACCGGGGCCGTCGAATACTACAAACTGCTCCTGGCTGAACTCGAACAGCGCGTCGCCGACGGTGTCGCCGCTGTCGAGGGCGAATCGCATCGGATCTACTGGGAAGGCATGCCCATATGGGGCAAGCTGCGTGATCTTTCGACGCAGTTCATGGAACTTCAAACCGCCGTCGTGGCGTCCACGTACTGCAACAGTTGGATATACGAAGATCTCGATCCGGACCACCCGTTCATGGGCATGGCCCGGGCGTACAGCGAGTTGTTCATCTGCCGCAGCGACGACTACAAGGAAAAGTACATGGCCAAAATGATCGAGAAGTTCTCGATCGACGGCGTGGTGTATCACGATTCGAAGACCTGCCCCAACAATTCCAACAATCGCTACGATCTGCCCAAGCGCCTCGAAACAAAAACCGGCAAGCCGTTCGTCGTGATCAACGGCGACCTGAACGACCTGAGACTCTACTCCGAAGAGCAGTCTCGCACGAATATCGAGGCGTTTGTCGAGCAACTTGCCGGGGCGTAGTTGCGGAAAAAATTATGGAGTATTTCTGCGGAATTGACATAGGCGCATCGGCGGCCAAGCTGGTAATCGTTGACAACCAGGGGCACATTGCGGGCAAAGCCATGCAACGCTCCGGCGTCGACTACACACAGACCGCCCGGACGCTGCTGGACCAATCCGCCGCGGAAGCTGCTATCGATCCGGCGCAAATTGTCAGGTCGCTGTCGACCGGATACGGGCGGGATAACGTTCCCTGGTCCGACGGTAAGATGACCGAGATCGCCTGCCACGGGCGCGGGGCGTATTTCCATTTTCAAAAGCGCATGACCGTTATCGATATCGGCGCCCAGGACAGCAAAATCATACACCTTGACGCCGGCGGGCGGAGAATAAGCTTCAAGATGAATCGCAAGTGCGCCGCCGGTACGGGCGCTTTTCTGGAAGAAATAGCCCACCGCCTGGCGCTGGATATTTCCGAACTCAACGCCCTGGCCGAGCGGTCTACCAAAAACGAACCGCTGGGCAGCTTCTGCACCGTATTCGCCGCCACCGAAGTACTCGCCAGGATACGCGCCGGCGTGGACGTGGCGGACATCGTCCGCGGCGCGTTCTGTTCGGTTGTCAACCGGATAGTGGAAATGGACCGCGTCGAAGGCCTCCTGGTCGCCACCGGAGGCGTCGTCGCCCACAATCCGTTCCTGGCGACGCTGCTGGGGCGGGCCCTTGACACCGAAGCCCACATGCCCCCCGACCCGCAGTATACTGGCGCTTTCGGGGCGGCTTTGTTTGCGATGCAACAGTCGCGGAAAGGACAATAGTCATGATCAAAAAGAACCCGCCGGTCGAACTGACCGACTCGCTGGTGATGCTCGGTACGAACGAGTATCCGTTATACCTGGTCAAGGGCGGCGACCAGGGAGCAATTTTTGAAGGCGGCGTCGGCGCGATGGGGCCAGTTCTGCAGCAGCAGCTTGCGAAGTTGGATATCCCGGCCGACTTTGTCAGGCAGGTTATCGTGACGCATGCCCATCCGGACCACGTGATGGCTGTCCCCGCGATGCAGCGGATGGTCCCGGGCGTTACGATCTGCGCTTCGCAACTGGCAGCCAGAACGATGAACGCCGAAAAGGCCGTCTCCTTCTTCGCAAAGGTCGACGATGTCATTACCGAC
>JADHXQ010000019.1 GCA_016782885.1 Phycisphaerae bacterium
CTATGGGCCTGTTCGACTACCCGGTCCTCCAGGCCGCCGACATCGTGATCTACGACGCCGACCTCGTGCCCGTCGGGCAGGACCAGAAACAGCACATCGAGATGACCCGCGACCTGGCCGCCAAGTTCAACCGCGCGTTCGACACCGAGGCGCTGGTGATACCCGAAGCGTACATCGTGCCCGAGGTCGCGGTCGTACCGGGGATCGACGGGCAGAAGATGTCCAAGAGCTACGACAACACTATCGAGATCATGGCCGGCGACAAGCAGACCAAAAAACGCTGCGCCAAAATCGTGACCGACTCGACACCGCTGGAAGACCCCAAAGACCCGACCGGATGCAATGTGATCGCCCTGCTGAAGCTCTTCGCCTCGGACGAAGAACTCGCCGAGATCGAGGGCAGCTACCGCGCCGGCGGATACGGTTACGGGCACGCGAAGGGACGCCTGGCTGAACTGATTAACGAGCAATTTGCAGAGGCTCGCGAACGTTATGCTGAACTGGAGCAACGCGGCGACGACGTCCGGGATATGCTGCGAGAAGGCGGACGCAAGGCCCGTGCCGTCGCCGAGACCACCATGCGGCGCGTCCGGGACGCCTGCGGAATTCTCACCAACAGGTAACACGCCATGAATAAGCTTAGCGGTATGAAAATGCGTTTCACGGTGATCGCCCTGCCACTGCTGCTTTTCACTTCGGTCCATGCCGCCAAACCGCTCGAACACATCACCGTCAAACTGTCTGACACCGAATCCATGAAGCTGGTGAAGGTCCCCGCCGGGAAGTTCACGATGGGCTCGCCGGCCACCGAGCGACACCGCACGCGAGACAAGCGGGAAAGCCCCATGCGAGAGGTGACCATCAGCAGAGATTTCCACATGGGCATCTGCGAGGTCACGCGCGGGCAGTTTGCCGCATTCGTCAAAGACGCCAAATACGTAACCCAGGCCGAGCGGGAAGGCTGGGCTTTCGCCTGGAACGGACGACTGTGGGACAAGGTCGCCGGCGCATCGTGGAAGAAGGTGGGCTTCGAGCAGACAGGCGCCCATCCGGTCCTCTGCGTCAGTTTCGACGATGCTGTCGCGTTTTGCAGGTGGATTAGCAGGAAAACTTCCAAAGCTGTCCGCCTTCCGACCGAAGCACAATGGGAATATGCCTGCCGGGCTGGTACGCAAACAGCCTTCTCCTGGGGCGACAACTGGGATGACGGTAAGGGTTGGGCCAACGCCTCGGATGCGACGGCCAAGAAACGCTTCAGGGGCTGGCGGGCGTTCTCCTGGGAAGACGGATTCGTGTTCAGCTCTCCGGTCGGAACGTACAAAGCCAACGCTTTCGGGCTGCACGACATGCACGGAAACGCGTGGGAATGGTGTGCCGACTGGTACCAGAGGGACTACTACAAAACCGGTCCGAAGGTTGACCCCACCGGACCGAAAAGCGGGTCGACTCGCGTGCTGCGCGGCGGGGGTTGGATGAGCAGCCCTCCGCGATGCCGGGCGGCTGGGCGGACAGGCATCAGCCTGCGGGGATCGTATTGCGACTTGATCCCGGGCTTTCGGATAGTCATAGAAGCAGACGACACTCGCAAGCTGCCCGCGCCGTCTCCGCCCAACCGCGACGGATGGTGCGACTGGCGCGGACCGCGACGCGATGCGGTCAGCTCTCACGTGCCCGATAAACTCGAGAAGAAACCCCGCTTCGCCTGGACGGTCAAGACAACCGGTCCGGGCCTCTCGGGGCTGTCTGTGCTTGACGGCCGCGTCATACTGGCCGACAAATCCGCCGACAAGAAGAACGATATCTGGCGATGCCTGGACGCCAGGACGGGCAAGGAGTTGTGGAGCCTCAAGTACGCCGCCGAAGGCGACATGCCCTACACCAACTCGCCGCGGGCGACACCTGCGATATACGAAGGCAGGGTCTACCTGATGGGGGCGTTCGGCGACCTGCACTGCGCTGAGTTTGAAACCGGGAAAGTGCTTTGGAAAACACAACTGGTCAAGGATTTCGGCGCCAAGCTCCCCAAGTGGGGAATGACCGCCACGCCGCTGATCGTTGACAACAAGCTGATCGTAAACCCGGGCGCCGCCAAGGCCTCGCTGGTCGCCCTGGACCGACTCAGCGGTAAGGTTATCTGGAAGACCCCCGGCCAGCCGGCTGCATATGCACCGTTCATCTGCGCCAACATGCGCGGGCGGCGCCACATAATCGGGTACGACGCGACTTCTCTGGGCGGATGGGACATCGCCACGGGCAAACGCATCTGGTCGGTCATCCCGGGCGAGAAGAACGACTTCAACGTCCCCACGCCAATCGCCATCATGGAAAGGCTCCTGGTAGCCACCGAAAACAACTCGACGCGACTGTACGACTTCACCTATCCCTCCAGGACCATCAGGCAAAAACCGTGCGCCAAATTCGCCGACCTCGCGCCGGACATGATATCCCCCGTAGCGTACGACCAGATGATCTTCGGATGTCACGACGAGTACCTTTACTGTCTCGACGCCAAATCCCTCAAGCTCCTGTGGAAGGCGAGAGACCAAGCGTACTACGGTTTCGCGACCCTGATCGCGGGCAACGGGCGGGTGATGATAATGACCATCGACGGCGAACTGCTCCTGGTGCGCGCCGACAGGAAAAAGTACGAACTGATCTCCCGGTTGAAAGTCATAATGGGCGAAAATACGGAAATCTGGTCCCATCCGGCGCTGGCAGACGGACGCCTATACATCCGCGACAAAACCTCCGTCACATGCCTCCTGCTGAAATAGCGTGCGTGACCGGTATTCTGTCGGGGGAATAATCGCGACACAGAGACTCTGTGTCGAAATAAAAAAAGCCAGCTCCCACCCACGCTCGACAATCGCCCGCCGGCGTGCTAAACTCTGCGGAAATGACCGAGGAATACCGTGTAAGCCTGGACAACTACAGCGGACCAATGGATCTGCTGCTCTACCTCATCCGGCGCGAGGAGGTGGACATCCATGACATTCCCCTGGCCAGGATCATCGATCAGTACGTCCAGTATGTGGAACTGCTCCAGGAGCTTGACCCCAATGCGGCAGGCGAGTTCCTGGTTCTGGCCGCAACGCTGATGGAGGTCAAGACGCGGATGCTCCTTCCGACCCCCGAGGCCATCGACGGTGACGAGGAAGGCCCCGGTATCGATCCCCGCGCCGACCTGATCCGCCAGCTTCTGGAGTACAAGGAATTCAAAGACGCCTCGACCAATCTACGCGAAATGGTCGATCGACAGTCGCAGAAATTTCCCAGGCGCCCGCCAAAATTTGAAAATTCCGACGACACCAGGATCGATCTGGAAGACGTGCAGGTCTGGGACCTGTTCGATTCGTTCAGCCGCGTGATGGAGTCCATCGGAACCCGTGACTCACGCCACGAGGTCATCTACGACGATACGCCCGTGGAACTTCACGCGGCGGACATTCTCGACCGCCTCCAGCGCGAGGGGGCGCTGTCATTTACGCAGATTTTCGAGGGCAGGACGGTCCGCGGCGAGATCGTGGGGTTGTTCCTGGCAATGCTGGAGCTGATAAGGCAGAGGCAGATATTCGCCAGCCAGGATGCGAACTTCGAGGATATCCACATCCACCTGAACCCCAATCCTCCAACACCCGAAGAACTGGCCCAGCAGGATCGCATCGTCGAAGAACACATGCGAGCCGAAGAGCAACGCAGAAAAGAAGAACTCGAAGAAGCCAAACGCCTCAGGGCGGAGGAACTCGCGGCCAAACAGGCCGCCGCCGATGCCCCCCAGACCGATGACGATGATAATGACGTTTCTCGAGACCAGAACGCGGAGGACAGCGAAAATGACACCGGAACAGAAACTCCAGTCGCTGGGGATTGAACTGCCCGCCGGCGCCGCTCCCGTCGGGGCCTACGTACCGGCCGTGCGGACCGGAAACCTCGCCCTCACCGCGGGACAACTGCCCATGAAGGACGGTTCGCTGATCGCGGCGGGCAAGGTGCCCGCGGACGTCTCGCTCCAAGAGGCGCAACTCGCGGCTCGCCAGGCGCTGCTGAACGCCCTTTCCGCCCTGCGCGCCGAAATCGGCTCGCTGGACAACGTGTCGCGCGTGGTACGCTTGAACGTCCTGGTCAACTCAACTACCGGTTTCACCGATCAGGCCAAAGTCGCAAACGGCGCCAGCGATCTGCTTCTGGAAGTGTTCGGCGATGCCGGAAGGCACACGCGCACGGCCGTCGGAGCGGCCGAACTGCCCCTCAACGCACCGGTGGAGTTGGACATTACCGCGGAAGTTAACGCCTGACGCTCGCCACCCGCCCGCTGGTTTTGTTGGTCAGGGGTTTTCCTTCAAACGTCGGGACTTTACCGGGTCGGCATAACTGCCCGGGTTTGAACGCCATCGGGTCACCGCTGACGATACGCGCAATGCTGTAGAGTTCCTTGACCTGCGTCACTTCAAGCCAACCGACAACCTTGCCCCTGGTATAACCCAGTATGTCTTCGTTCTCGGGATTCACGATGGCCCGACCGAGATCTCGGACCTCGTAGATCGCGCCTCTCTTGATCTTGCGATTCTCGCCGCCGTTGAGAGCTATCGTTCCGTCCGGTTGGAGGGCGGCGACTTTCGGGTTCCATTTGCGGTCGGCGATGGCGGCGGTTATCTGCCTGACGGCCTTCTTTATAACGTTGGCCGTCGCGCGCCCAAGCGGTGTGCGAACGAACATCCCGCCGCCCATCGCCATCTTGGAATAGGTCGTATTGACTGTAACATCTCGTGCGTTAACCGCTTCTTCGAGACGGGTGGAACTCACGACCTCGCCTGACTCGACCTCTATTACCTGGAGCGTCATGCCCATGATCGCCTTCTGGGCGCTGGTGAATATCTCGAAGTAGTCGATATGCGTCAGCAGTCCCCGGCTGTCCGACACGTGTCCGAAGTCGGTGATCGTGCCCTTGATGAGGTAATTGACGTTCTTGAGGCGTCCCTGACCGGCGCGCCCGGCCTTGCGGGTCGATCCGGTATACTGGAACCGCAGCTCGCGAAGAACCGTGTCGATCTCCAACCGCTCGATAACGCGATACCGCTCGGAGGTCACCAGCGCATCGGTGAGCATCTCCTTCATACCGTCGCCAAGGTCCCACTCCAGCGGGAACGGGGCGCGGTTCTCGAATTTGATCACCGCCACCGACGGTTTGACGAATTTCGCCGGATCGCCCGAGCCCCATCCAAACGCGCCGCAACCGCCGCAAAACACCATCGACAGAATCATTACCAGTATTGTTTTCTTCATGACAGAACTCTCCGCATCGTCTCTGATCGTCTTGTACTTATCGTCAGATATGGGCGGAAATATTCACCCCGCCTTCGGACCGTGATGATTGCAGGCAAATACTTCGTACCAGAAACGCTACTTCTTCCTCGACATCTTCTTCTGGATATCCGCCAGAGAGCCCGCGTTGGTCACGTTGGTATATCCCATTTTCTTGAGGATCGCCAAGGCAAGACCGGCCCGTCCACCGCTGCGACAATAGAGCACGATCTCGCGGGTCCTGGCGATCTCCATCTCGCTGATTCTCGCGCCAATCAGGTTGTAGGGGATATTGATCGCCCCCGGGATATGGTCGTCGCCGAACTCCATAGCCGTCCGAACGTCGATTATCAGCTTCCCCGCGACAGCAGCTTTGGGGCGCTTCGCCGGTTGGGTGGCCGCCTTGACATCCAGACCGAGGATATAGGATTTGCCCTTCATCTTCGGATCGGTTCCAGCGGCCCGCCCGCGCGTGGGATCGCCCTTGTCGGGAACCTGGAAGTCCACCGGCTCGGCCTGACCGTCGGCGTCGATGTATACGCTGAGCTTCGGATAGTACTCGATGTGCGTTTGGGACCAATTTGCCGGCGTGTCCTCAATGCGCCTGAGCATGCGTTCCTGGTTGGCTATTCGCTCCCAACCGCCGCGCTGCTCGAGAAAGTACCACAGTTCGACGCGCCAGATGATCTTCCCCGGTCTTGCGGCGCCTGAAGCGGCGACGAAGCTCCTCAACCGCATCAGTTCGATCAGCATGGTCGCCCGCCGACCGCGGCCTTTAATGTAGATAACCCGGCGGTCTTCCATGAAATCTTCCATGTCGCGGGCGTAGGCGAGAAGTTGATCGACATCCGCCTGAACGAACTTTCGGGACCGATCCGGGGGCAGGCCGAGTTGCTTTCGCCTTTCGGCGGCCAGTTTCAGCAGGCGGGCATCCACGAAATTCAGGTCGATCCCCTCTATTTCGCGCCGGTCAGCCAGAGAGAGACACAAATCGTACGTCGCGTCACCGGGCAGTTTGGTGAACGTGAAACTCCCGGTTTTCTTCGAGAATGAATACGGTTGATACTTCTTCTTCGTAACGCGCGAGACGGCGTGAAGGGATACGATCCGCACCTTTGAAGATATCTTCCCTTCAATCCCGCCCGATTTCGGCGGTTTGACCGGGGGGGGGTCGTCAACGAGCTTCACCGCACCGCAGCAGAAGCCCGCAATGACACCGGCCAGCAGGATTTTCAAAGTTCCGGTCATTTGCAATCGCACGATGACGGGCACTCGGCGCCGTCCCAGCAGTAAGTGCAGAGTTTTTCCTTGGGCAGGCCCACCGCTTCGACCAGGTCATCGAGGCGCTGATATCGCAATGAAGTAAGGTTCAGTTGTTTGCGAATCCACTCGACCATCATGGCATACTTCTCGGAATCGGGGTCGGAATATGCGGCAAGATCCACATCGCCTGCGCTTTCAAACTCCTGAATCGCCCGCCTGGCCGCCAGGTCCAATTCAGATCGCGAGCGCGAAAAGTTGAGGAATTTGCATCCGAACACGAGCGGCGGACACGCCGGCCGCATGTGTACTTCCTTCGCTCCGCTTTCGTAGAGTCTTTCGACATTGTCCTGGAGCTGCGTACCGCGAACGATCGAATCTTCGCAGAACAACATCCGCTGCCCGTCGATTAGGCCGTCGATGGGAATGAGCTTCATCTTTGCAACCAGGTCGCGAGTCCCCTGGTCCTGGGGCATGAAACTTCTCGGCCAGGTCGGCGTGTATTTTACGAACGGGCGGCGATACGGAACGCCGGCCTCGTGGGCGTATCCCACCGCGTGTGCGGTTCCCGAATCAGGTACGCCGGCGACCATGTCGACTTCGACGTCGTCGGCCCGCGCCAAAGCGGCGCCGCAACGATTTCGCACTATTTCAGTATTGATCCCTTCGTAATCGGAAGCGGGATAACCGTAATAGACCCACAGGAACGTGCATATCTGCATCTTATCTCCGGGGCCTCTGAGTTGCTCGACGCCTTCAGCGGTCATACGGACGATCTCGCCGGGACCAAGAATCTTATCAGTCTTGTATCCCAGATTCGGAAAAGCACACGTCTCCAGGGTGGCTGCAAAGGCGCCGTCCTTCTTTCCGATGATGATCGGCGTTCGACCGAGGCGATCCCTGGCCGCATAGATGCCCTCGTCAGTCAGCAGGAGTATCGAACAGGACCCTTCGATCGCTTCCTGTGCGATGCGCAGCCCCTCGGCAAACGTCGCTCCCCGGTTGATCAGCGACGCCACGAGTTCGGTGGGGTTCACCTCGCAACCGGACATCTCGGAGAAGTGAGCGGACTTGTCTTCAAACGCTTTTTTCGCCAGGGCCTTCCAGTTCCGGATCACCCCGACCGTTACGATAGCGTAGATGCCCAGGTGCGAGCCGATGATCAGCGGCTGGTCGTCGAAATCGCTGATCACGCCGATACCGGAGCGGCCTTGCATGTGCGCGATGTCATCCTCGAATTTCGACCGGAACTGGGAGTTCGTTATGTCGTGAATGTATCGGGAAAGACCATCGTCGTTCCTGACGACCAGCCCGCCGCGCATTGTCCCGAGATGGCAGTGGTAGTCGGTCCCGTAGAACAGGTCCGTAACACAGTCATCTTTCGACGCTACTCCAAAAAAGCCGCCCATGTGATCCCTTTCCTTTCTCTCTCAACTGCGATTTCCGTGATAATATCCCGCCCGCGACCACCGCGGGAAAGCGTTTACTCGTAGGTGCGTCCGGCGCGCCCGGACCGAAAATTTTTCCGGGCCTGCCGTATCAACCGCCGTCCGCACTGGCTGGGATACTTGCCCGTAACACAACCGGTGCAGAGTGAACCCTGATCCATACCGAGGCAGAACCCGAGTTCCCCAACGGGCAGGTATCGCAACGAATCCACACCGAGTTCGTCAGCCATCCGATCCAGTGCGTCCTGGTCGGGGATGCCATTGTACTTTTGTCCGAAGTACGCCGGCGCGAAGAGTTCGCCCAGCGTTGACATATCGATACCGTAGAAGCACGGTGCGATGATGGGCGGACACGCCACGCGAACGTGAATTTCCCTGGCCCCGCCGCGATTGCGTATCTGGAGAACCAGCGACCGCAGCGTTGTCGAACGCACGATGGAATCCTCGATAAGGAAGACCCGCTGCCCGTTGAGCACCGAACGCAGGGGCGTGTACTTGCTCCTGACCGAATCGCGGCGCGTGTCGGAACTATTGATGAACGTCCGCCCGACGTACCGATTGCGAATGAGCCCCTCGACGCAGGGTATGCCCATCGCAAACGAATACGCGTCGGCAGCGGCCTTCGCCGTATCCGGTACCGGCACGACCACCGAGTCCTGCCGGGCGCCCTGGTCTTCCATCTCCGCCAAAAGGCGCCCGGAATTCGCGCGGGCGGTATAAACGCCCGCGTTGTCGATACTGCTGCCGACGTTGGCGAAGTAAACCCACTCGAAGAAGCAGTGAGCGTGCCTGCGTGCTTTGGCGAAACGCTCGATCCGCATCGCCCCGTCCTCGACGAGGATCATCGTGCCCGGATCGAGCGATTGAATGTTGGTGAACCCCATGTTCGCCAGCGCAACCGACTCGCTGGCGGCGGCCAGCAGCTTGCCCTGCACCGCCCAACACATCGGGCGGATGCCCAGTGGGTCGCGCGCGATCACCATCCGCCCCATCGCGTCCTGGAAGACGATGTTGTACGCGCCGTCGAAACTGCGGGCCAGGGACGCCATGACCTTGCGAAGGTCAGGCGGACTGTCGCCGCGCAAACGGTAAGACAGCGCATGCATGATCATCTCGGTGTCGGTATCGAGCGTGAAGTGATAATGCCTCTTGGCGAGCAACTGGTCCCGCAACTGCGTGTAGTTCGCCAGGTTCCCGTTGAAGGCAAACGCGAACCACTTCCAAAGGCGCCCGTGGTGGCGTTCAAACGGCTGGGCGTGGCGGGTGTCGTCCCGCCCGCACGTGGCGTAACGCGTGTGCCCGATGATCGACCTGCCGGCGTATTTCCTGATGACCGCGGCGTACTTGCCCGGATGCGACATCCGGAACGCCTCGGAAACCGTGCCAATTCTCTTGTAAGTATCGAGAATCTGGTCCCTGTCGGGATCGTATGAAGTGATTCCCGCCGCCAGTTGCCCCCGGTTCTGAATGTCCAGCAGCATCGCGGGTATCAGCGGCGTCACGTTGCGGTTGGCGACCTGCCTGCTTACGCGCCCGCCCCTGCCCACGGGCTTATCCATCCAGTACAACGCCGCCACACCACACTCGTGATGAATGTCTTCGCTCATTGAGTTTTCCGTAGGCCAGGAAGCCTGCTCGTCGACCAAAGCATCACAGCATAGCAACCGTCCCCGACGAACTCAAGGAAACGCGAATATTTGGCTTGGGCGCCCTTGGGCGATCGCGTCTAACATTGTCGGATATCGGGCGGTTTGGATATCGACGCGGGAAAACTGCTCGGACAAGACAGGAGAAATACCGCGCGCCCGGCGAGAATCATTTTACCAACAGGTCGATCAGCGTTTCGGTCAGGGGCAGGCGGCAGCGGGACTCGAAGCCCATGAACATCGGGCTGGGATTGGCCTCGAAGAAGAAATACTCCCCTTTTTCGGTTAACCGCAGGTCTATTCCCGTCCAGACAAGGTTCAGGACGCGTGCGATACGGATGCAGGCGTCGGCGACTTCCCTGCTGAGGGCGTGGGGATCAATCTTAACGTTGGGATCTTCTCGGAAGTCCAGTGCGTCTGTCTCGATTCGACATGCCATGACCTTCCGACCGGCGACGAATACGCGAATGTCCGTGCCCTCAATGTACTGCTGGATGGTGACCGGGGCATGCTGAAGATTGTCCAGGTGCTCTTCGCTCAGGTGCTCGTCGGTGAGTATCCGCGTGTGGGCGCCGCCCTGAACGGGTTTGAATATGCACTGGCCGGCAGAGCGGGCGAAACCCTTGAGTTCGTTGCGGGAATTGGTCAGCAGCGTGCGCGGCATGATCACGGCCGGTTCGAGATTAAGCGAACATACCTTGGCCAGTTGGACGGGCTTGACCTGGTGAAGGCTCCACGCGCGGTACGAGTTGACCCACTTACCGGGCAGGGCGTAGAGCATCGACTCGACGAGGCTGCGGGAATCGTTCTCGGCGATGAAGGCCTGCTCGCCGTCGGGCAGTACCGATGCCCCCACGCCTGTGAACTGGCGCCAGTAGATGCTGTATATGTCGTTCCAGTCGAGTATTGGCCCGTCGGGGAATTCGATCCGTGCGGAGTTGGACTGCGGACCGTAACTCAGCGCAAAGTCCGCGGGATACTGCGCGGTGTTCAGGATCCGGACGATATGCCCCTCGTCGGTGAGCAGTCCCTGAATGTACAATGCATGTTCATCGTCAGGTTCCGCCAGAATGAGTACTAGTCGCTTCCGATCCATCAACCCTCCTCGCCAAGCGCCATAGTGGTCGCAATCGGTCTGCCCGGGTTCCTCGGGGGCTGGGGACGCACGACTTTTTTCGGGAGCATTTCCGTCGCGACCTTGCCCGACGGCGTGTCGGGATACCTGCGGACTATGGTCTGCAGCAGCCTGACCTGCGCCGAGCCCTTGGCCTTGCGGGCCTTCTTGAGCAGTGTAGAGGCCGCCGCTTCGTTACGCTTGAGGCGTTCGGCAAGCGGTTTGGCCTGTTTGGCGGCTTTCTTGCCGGTTGGCGTCTGGTCGTACTCCTTGGCCACCTGCTCGTAGATCGCGAGTTTGTCGGAATCCTTGCCCTTGGCGGCGGTGTCGTAAAGTTCCTGGGCCTGGACCTCGCTGAGGGCCTTATCGTACCCGTCAAGCTTGGCTGCCTCGGCGAGTTTGCCCTTGGCCTGGTCCTGCTGTTTGAAACCGTCGATTCGCGAGACCGCCCGGTAGGCCTTGATCGCCGGGACCGGTTTCTTTGCGGCAAGATCCCTGTCAGCCCGTTTGAGTTTAACTGTAAGGGCGGTATCGAGCTGCCTTCGATAACCGGCGACCAGATTCTTGTATGGATTTCTCGGCTTGGAGGACTTGGCGGCGTTTTCGAGTTTCCTGAAATTGTCCGCCGCGGTCTCGACGTCGCCGGTTTTCAATGCGGTTCGGAAAGCCCGGCAATACGCGGCGATTCGCTCTCGCTGTCCGGGGACGGGTCCGATTATCGCGCCGCCGCCCCCATTCTCCCAGCGCGCCTTGGTGGGCGCCACTGGCGGGCGCTTGCCCCTTCCGCCCTCTTCGCCAAGGGCCAGCGTGGTCATCTGCTGGGCGAACGCCTGTGCGGCGGCGGCGGCGACCGCCCCGCCGGCGGCGAGTTTCAGCACAAGGCGGCGGCTGGTTTGGGTGGCGTCCGGCTTGTCGGCGTCCTGGCCGGAAAGAATCCTCTCGAACGGATGTACCATGGTTCAACTCCTTGAGACGACTGGCGCAAAAGAAATTGGTTTCGACGTCATCGACCCGCGACCCGGGCGACGGGATCGCAACCTTAAATTATACGCCCGGGAACAATGACTCGAAACCAAAATACATTTTTTCGCCCGAAAAAGTGTGCGACATAAAAAAGTGGCGACAGCTTTTTGACTTCGAACGACAGTTGGGGATTACATGGATTTTCGGGATTAAGGGATTAACGACTTCAATTATGTAAAGGCCGACCGTTTCAGACTTGTCGTTACCAAGACCCTGGGCGTTAATCCATGTAATCCGTTAATCCATGTAATCCCCATCTGGTTTCGCCGCGGTCCTTGTTTTCCTCTCAACTATGGGCCATTATAATCTGCCACCTTTTAATATCGCACACCCCGAAAAACTGAAAAACATCATCCGGGCAGTTTTGGGGGGGTGCGGTTGAATATGCTCAACCGCCCCTCGTCGGCGCCCAGTATCATCGCCGCGAACGACGTGGCATATGCCCCGCCCTCGCCGCCTGACGTCTTCATGTAACTCATCGCCGGCCATTGACCCGATTTCTCCTGCCACGACAAAACGTCGGTCTGGGCGGCCGCTATGTAACCGCCCGTCTTGTCGCGGAAGCTCTTGAATTCCTGCCCGAGCAGGCGCATTCCCATGCAACCGTAAAAGTGCCCGTAGTACGGGAAGCGTTCCTTCGATATGGCGCCCGGCGTGATCTTCAGCAGGAATTTGTACCCGTTCATCATGACCGCAAAGTCGAACTTCCGCATCAGGCCCAGCGTGGCGACATCCCCGGCGGTCCCTTCCTTCATGCTCTTGGTGTTGGGGCTGTTGTCGAGCTGGTAATCGAAACCGCCGTCGGCGTTCTGACATTTCTTGAGGTACTTGAACCCCTTGCCCAAAACGGACTCGTCGATTTCGATACCATAATTGGCCGCCGAAACCATCGCCTGAACCGCGCAGACGGTGGTCGAGCCTTCGTGCCGGGCTTTCGCCCCGGGCTTGTACCACCACCCGCCCGAAGTGGATTGATTGTCAGCGATGACCTTTACCGCGGCGCTAACGACGCTTCGCATCTTCGCCAGGTCGATGTCCGGTTTGGTCTTGCAGAACAGCGACCGCCCCGCCGCTTCCGACAGGGCGAGGGTCGCGAAGCCCTGCCCGTGAATCCATGAATGTCCCTGGGCTGGAAACTGCCCGTTTTTCTGCACGCCCATCAGGTACTTCAGTCCGGCGGTAAGGGCCTTGCCATTGTCGCCCTTGAACGGTTCATCGCATGCGGCAAGGTAGCCCAGGCACGCGAAGCTGGTTACGGCTACGGTGTAGGTCTTGCCCCATGAACCGTTTGCTCCCTGGTTCTTCGTCAACCACGCCAGACCCTTGTCTCGTGCGGCGGGGATGCCTTTGGGCGGTCCAGCCGGAGCGGGCGCCGCGGGCTTGAGCGATTTGCCCGGCGATGCGCCAACCAGCAGGCACAGACACAACGCTATCGATACTATTCGGGTGCTTCTCATGGTGAACCTCTTTGTATTCGACGGTTATCGAACAGGCGCGGCGGCCGGCGTGAGACCGCCGCACCCACATCCCTGACAGAAACTCCTGGGGCTATTCGATCTGGTAGGCCTGACCGCGGAGGACGAGGAGCATCTCTTCGCCGGCCTGCTGGGAAGCCATTACCTGGTTCTCGGCTACGGTATTCTGACCGATCAGTTTGAAGTACTCGTCTGAGAAACGTTTGATCCTCTTGATCTTGTCGGCGTCCTTGGCGGGGTCGAGCTTCGAGGCCGAGGATGCGATCCAGACCCGCCCGCGACGATACAGCGATGTATCGCCCACGTTGCGGAGGCCCTTGACGTACTCCAACTTCTCGCCCTCGTAGTTCTTCTTGCTTTTATAACCCCACTGCCTGACCCCGCCGCTACCTTTGCCCGGACGACCGTTGGAGTCGGCATAATCGGGAGTAGACGCAGGAGCAACCTGTTCAGCAGTATTCAGACCGCTTCGCATCTTGGCGGCGTTCTGCCCGCCGAAACCGTCTGTTTCCCGGGCAAGTCCGCCCACACTGGTCGCAGCCTTGGCCCGCACTTCCGCCGGACGGTGCAGGCGAGTGGTCTCGTCGGCCAGGAAACTGGTGTACGGCGTCATGATCCCGTACTTCTTCGAGAGGCGGATCAGCTCGTCGATCACTTCCTTGGACTTTCCGCTGAGCTGGATCTGGTCCATGAGATACCCGACGCGCCTGGTGGCCCATATTTTTTCGACGAAGACGTACCGCATGTCTTTCCCGGGCGGGCGGAGATCGACGTTGTACTCGAACGCGCGCGGCTTGCCCTGGTAAACACCGTTGACCACCAGGGTCGATTTGCGGCCGGCGCCCTGGCAGTCATATCGCCCGACGACCACGATCTGGTCGCCGTCGAACAGGTCGCCGAGTTCGCGCGGGTACATGTCCTTTAGCTTGACGCCCTGGAGCTTGATCTTCAGGCCGGTCATCACCGGGTTCTTGATCTTGTTGTACAGCGACGCGACCTTTGTCTCGATGGGCTCGGCGGGCTTGACGTAATCGCTGCGTCCCTTGTTCTGGAGCGACAGCTTGTCCAGCAGGCGAACGTTGGGCTGGTATCCCACGCCGAAGGTGAATATCCGTGCGCCGCATTTGTTGGCGGTCTTGGTTTCGTAGAGGATGTCCTTTTCCTCGACCTTTCCCACGGTCGGCTGCCCGTCGGTCAGGAAGATGATATACGAGGGGCGTTTGGAGTCGCCGGCCTGCTTCAGTGCGACCTGCAGGGCTTCGTGTATGTTCGTCCCGCCGGTGGCTTCGAGGCGGTCGACCATGTCCAGCGCCACTGTGATCTTCTCCTTGTTGGCGGCGACCATGGTCCCGAAGAAAGTCTCGACGCTGTCGTTGTACGCCACGACATTGAATTTATCTTTGGGATTGAGGTTCCTCAGCACGAATCTCAGGGCTTCCTTGGCCTGGGCGATCTTCTTGTCGCTCATCGATCCGCTGTGGTCGAATACGGCGATAACGTTCTTGGCGACCACCGCGGTGTTCGAGTTTCGGGGGTTTGGGCTGACGAGCATCATGAAGTGCCCGTCGGTTTTGCCGTCGCCCTGGTGGGTAACGAGCGAGGCTCCGATTTTCTCGTTTGCGGACTTGTAGAAGAGTTGGAAGTCGGTGGTCGGGAGGGCCTTCTTGACCTCGTAGACCGCCGTCACGTGGTTCGGCGCTTTGCGATTGACGTTAAGCGAGTGCGTTGGCGAGTAGACCGGTCCGATGTCGGCTTTGGATTTGATGTCGACGTTGACGCGGACCGAGTCGATAGCCCTTGCCGAATACTTTTCGGTGTTCAGCGGGTACCAGACCTCCACGAGGTCCTGGTCCTTCTTGCAGACGCTCTTGTAGGTGACGATGACCTTGCACGGTTTTCCGGGCATGAGCGGGAACGCCCTGGTCTTGTAGAGCCCGAACCCGACGTACTCCAGGAGGGCCGGATCCTTCTTCTTGCGGACAATGCTCTCGTAGATTTTCCGTGCCTCGTCGGCCTTGAGCAGTTTGGCGGCGAACTCCTTACCGTCGACGACCAGCGTCATCGAATCGATGGCGGCGCCCGGAGGAACGGGGAAAAGATATTCGACCTCGATCATTCCCTTGCCGGTGTTGACGAACGCCTGGTCTATGGACACCGCCGCCACCTGGTCGCGAACGACAACGTTTACGTGATGGTATTTCACCGCCCACGACCCGCGGACGCGGATGTCGCGGCGGATCGGAACGATCATCCCGTCGCCCAGGGCAAGTTCCACGGATCCAAGCACCATAGTCAGCATCGCCGCGATCAGAATTACACGTGTCTTTTTCATGGGATATCTCCAATTAATCTCAGCTTGATTTCAGTGATTTCAGTAAAAACGTCTCAGATGAACTATTGGACGCACCACCATGCCCAATGGTTCCAAGAAAATGAACATCACCGGCCATGGGGTGTGAGAATATTTTCCGGCGAAAATATTCTCACACCCAGAGCAGGATAAAAAAGCCTTTAGTCCGTCGTCTCTTTTATATCCGTGTCATCCGTGCCATCCGTGGCAAAAAGCCGTTGTCGTAGCCGTTGTCGTGGCCGTTGTCGTTGTCGGGGGACAAATGGGGTCAGAGCGCATTTAGCCGTTAGAATGGGATTAGAGCCAATTATGACCTTGGCAAAAAAGCTGCCAAACCGCAAGCGGCATACAAGACGGGATTCCATACAGGCGGGCAGACGGGAACCAAACCTGAAGTCCCGCCGCTTTGATCAACGCGGCGAGACGCCGCGTCTACGAACGGAAACGGGAGTTGCATTCGTGACGTTTATCAAATACATCCATCTTTGTGTTCTTCCGTCTTCCTGCTACGCCCTTTAGGCTGCGCATGACAAGTCGCCGGCGGGTGCGTCATGACAAGTTGCGTTCTTTTGGGTAGATTAATCTCGAAGAAGAAGCCGTCGGGAAGATAGAATAGTCCCGCCACCTTTTACGGCCGGTGGATTCACCGCGAAAGAACGCATAGAAGAACGAGACCATGCCTGAAAAACTAGTCGCACACGCGCCGGCGACAGTGGGCGTTATTGAGTTGTTGGGCAGAAAGAGATGAAAGAGATAAACCCAAACTCGTTTCCTGGCAGGATGCTTCAGCATCTGGACCAATTGGCCCATCAACTTCTCGACGCAAGACAGTACTCTCGCCTGAAACTCGTTACAGAGCTTCTTGCCACCTTCTCACAAGGTGCATGGTCCCAAGTTGATGAAGATGTGAAGAAGAAGATTCTGGAGCAACTCCAGCAGGATTTCCATACCAGAGCATGGGACGATTGGGAATGGAGCGAGGATTCATCCTACGGAAGGATCCACGCACTCATTGCAGCGGAGCACAAAGCCATGACACGATAAACAGAAGATGCCGAACAAGTTTCTGCAGGGCACGTCGCTGATCGCGGCGCCGCTGAACTGCAACGTTATGCTCAGCAATAAGGAGAACACCATTAAGAATAGCACTGATTCGGGAATTCCGTGGCCGCTCTGGGGGCAGAGGCCGCTTGAGCCCCGTTTACGGGGCTTTTCGCCCGGCCGCCAGGCCGGACCAGGCCAGGGCTTTTAGCCCTGGTTTTGAATCCGACACCCCACCCCTTCTTCTTGTCTCTTAGCCCGGTTCAGCGGGGTCAAGAATGGGACGCTCATGTCACGAGAACAGTAATGCTCTCGCAGGCGACAGGCCGTAATCGTAGACGCGGCGAGACGCCGCGTCTACGAACGGAGATGCAGTTAGGCTTCGTATAGAAGGCAATTTGTTCCTTAACGGCTAAATGCGCTCTGACCCCACTGACCCCTTAACGGCTAAATGCGCTCTGACCCCACTCTGACCCCACTGACCCCAAACGCTCCAGAGGACACGCGTGAACGCGGCGCCGCTGAGCTTCAACGTTATGCTCAACAGACAAAGGACACAGTTGTGATGAATCGCACGAGCATTGAACGACGCTTCTACCACGAAAAACACGTAAGTACTGCGGATTCCCCCGGGAACAGAAAAAGATGATCATTATCTGCTTGTTTGCAGTTAACGCGTATGTTAACCTGTGATTGACATGAGAGAAATCATCTTTTACAGGACGCCTGCAGGCAGCAGCCCCATTGATGATTTTCTCGATGCGTTATCTTCAAAGCAGGCAAGGAAAGTTACATGGGTTTTGAATCTTCTTGAAGAACTGGAGATTGTACCGAAACAGTATTTCAAGAAGATGACCAATACTGATGATCTATGGGAAGTTCGAGTGAAAACAGGCTCGAACATATTCCGGCTTCTCGGTTTCTTTGACGGCGCGAAAATAGTGATCTTATCCCATGCGTTCCAGAAGAAGACGCAGAAGACACCACGGCAAGCCATCAAACTCGCCGAAGCGAGAAAGAAAGATTACTTCGGAAGGAAGAAGAAATGAGTGATGTAAAAACATATATACGAAAGCGTAAAGCCAGAGATCCCGAATTTGCAAAGGACTTTGATTCCAGATATGAGCAATTCAAGATCGGCGTTATGCTCAAACAGGCCAGAGAAGAAGCGGGTATGACCCAAGAGGAACTTGCAGCACGCATGCACACAAAGAAAACGGCCATTTCCAGAATCGAAAACCATGCTGAAGATATTAAACTGTCAACTCTCGAAAAGTTCGCCCATGCGCTGGGCAAGAAACTCAAACTCGAAGTTGCATAACAGTTGTGATGAATCGCACAGCCATTAACCACCTTGGGCGCGGAAACAGCTTGAGCCCCGCCAGCGGGGCTTTTTGCCCGGCCGCCAGCGGGCCTCGAACGACATGAAACATCGCACTCGCCCGCGACACCGACTTCCTCACGGAGACGGGAGTTGCCTTCGTTCGGTACTTCGTCTATCCTCGATACATAAACCGGTTCCCGCAGAGGGGACTCTAGCCCCAATAGTTCGCGCCCGTACCGGGCGCAAGCAAACGGATGCACGCGATGGCTTACAACCGCGCGTGATCCGCAATGTTAGGCGGACAATATGGCCCGTGATGATTGGTGCAGAAGCACTACATGGACGAAAGAGGACCAAGATAGATTCTTCGCCCGCAACAAGCGCAGTCGAGGAACTGACAGCAAGGCCCAGTATATGCGTATCCAGGCGGAGACATTATTAGACACTGGGAGCGGCAAGTTGGCAGAAGCGGCGTTGGCGCTTATCGAGGAAGCCCTTTCGGACTATCCGGAATCATTTGATCGCGCTCTGACGTATGATGCGGCTGGGCGTGCATGCGTTAGTCTTGGTAAGAGGGGAAAAGCTATTGAGTATTTCCGAAGCGCAATGGCGAGGGAGAAGGAGTTCCCCGGCATTGGAAGCAACGCTTGTTTCAACTATGCAAGGCTTGTTGTGGAAGAAGCGATGGTTGAGCTTTACACGGACGCCCTGCAGGCGGTCGAAGAATATGGATCGCCCGTGTTTCCAGTGCATGCGTATTATCAGTCGGGAATGAGGGCAGCTGTGGCGCAGAATGCCGGTGAACATGATGCAGCCAAAGCCCACGCTGAAAAAGCCCTTGCCTCGGCTTCAGTTTCGGATACAGGACTCAGTCACGGCCGCGGACATCTAGGCACCGTGCGTAATCAGGAATCCGACTTTCATAAAGCAATAATGAGGATAGTATCATCATAGGAGCCATCGAACGGGTGGCGCCGCCGATGAGCTCTAACGTTCGGTAACAAAGACAAATGAAAATAGACACAGACAAAATCAAAGAAGAGTCAGAAGAAATTGTGTTGAAAGCCGGCGGAAAGATCTGTGATTGGCTCCCGCACATAGAGTTCACCAGGATACGGGATGAAGAACAAGTTGTTGCCAGAGCCCTGATCCTCAATGCAATGATTAACATACACTTTCAGGCTCCCACAGAAGTGATTGGCGATTGGATCAGTCGTCACAATCTCAATTCGTTCCTGTCGGAAAGAGAAAAGTCCATTCTGAGCCGAAAGAATGAGAACCTGACAGAGCAGGAGAAAGTCGATCTATATTGGTACATTGAGGCTCTTTGGGCGTTTCTGTGGGCCACGAACATGATCGACAAGATGGATTTCGCCACAGGAATCCCCGATAGCATGGCATCAATGTGCCCGGACCTTCAAATCAATGAAGGCGACGAGAAGTTTGCCGAAAACATGTCGCTCAGAGACTATGATGATCTCTACAAAGAGAGAGATTTGTATTATCGCGTCATGTGGTATGCCAGACAACTGTCGCTAACGGGCGGTGCGGACCCGAAATTCGATATGAGCAGAACTATGGAAAGACGAAAAGCGCTTGAGTGGATTATGGATGCCGAGTTGGATTGGGATGATGTCCCGCTCGATACATGAAGAACCGAAAAAACGCTTCCTTCGAACCACCTGCGGCGGTTCGAAGAAGCCGGGGCCTTCGCCAAAGAAAGCATGACATGAATATGAATAGACGCGATTTTATCAGGACTGTGACGGCGGCTGCGGCGTGTGCGGCCGGTGGGCGGGGTGCGGGCGCTGAGGATGCCGCGAAGAAAAACGACCGGCCCAATATCCTGTTCATCATTACCGATCAGCAGCATGCGGGCATGATGAGTTGCGCGGGCAACAAGTGGTTAAAAACTCCGGCGATGGACTCGCTGGCGAAGGGGGGCATTCGTTTCGAGAGGGCATATTGCGCCAATCCCGTCTGCGTGCCGAGCCGCACAAGCATGGCTACCGGGATGATGCCCAATCGGCTGGGGGCGTCGAACAACGCCGCGGGCATGAAGATCCGGACACTCCCGCCCGAGGTGGACGCCGGCTCGCTCGGAAAGATCATGAAGCGCGCGGGTTACGACACGTTCTACGGCGGCAAGGTGCATATGTGCAGATCGCTGGCGCCCGGGAACGCGGGTTACGACAAGTACTTCAAGGATCAGCGAGGCCGGCTGCCGGCGGCGTGCCTGGCGTTCATGAAAACCAAACGCGGCAAACCGTTCTTCGCTGTGGCGTCATTCATCAATCCCCATGATATCTGCTTCGCCCACCTCGCCCGCAAAGGCACAGACAGGCACAACGTGCTCAAGCTGTACAAAAAGGCATCTTCCCTTCCGGACGAGAAACTGCCCCCGCTTCCGGCGAACTATGCAATTCCGAAGAAGGAACCGGCGAGTCTCGGGGAGCATTTGAGCCCTCGGGCGGTAACTCCCGCGATCACCATGCGGAAAGAATATGACGAGAAGGCGTGGCGGATCTATCGCTGGATATATCTACGCCTGGCTGAGCAGGTCGATAAGCACATCGGCGCGATCCTCGATGGGCTGAAAGCCTCCGGGCTGGAAGACAATACGCTGGTCATCTTCACCAGCGACCACGGGAACATGGATGCAAGCCACAAACTGGCGTCAAAAGGCTTGTTCTACGAAGAATCGGTGGGAGTGCCCCTTATCCTCAAGTACAAAGGCGGTATTGCGGGCGGCAAGACCGACGGGAAACATCTGGTCTCCACGGGACTCGATATCCTGCCGACGATTTGCGATTACGCGCGGGCCCGGACGCCGGTTGGTCTGCTGGGACGGAGCCTTCGCCCGCTGGCCGAAGGCAGGCGCGTCGATGAATGGCGACCCTACGTGGCGTCCGAGAACGGGTGGACCCGAATGATCCGAAGCCGGAAGTTCAAATACTGCAGCTATGCGGCGGATACAGGCAACGAGTCACTGGTCGATATGGAAAACGACCCCGGTGAAATGCGGAACCTCGCCGGCGACCAGAAATTCCGGGATGTACTGGCGGAACATCGCAGACTCCTGGCGGACTGGATCAGGATTTCCGACGATAAAGATGGAGCGAAGTACGTCAGAAATGGGTGACCGTGAGCGGGAGAGCAAGCCCCCTCGATTCCATGTTGGTGATATAACACTCTGCTGGAACGCATGTTAAGGTGCTGTGACATATCACGCGGCGTCAAATGTATTTTCAAGAACGCTCCGGGACGGGCCGCGTTGCCATAAACACCTTTTGGCAAGGCGTTTACAGCGATACGCGGAGTGGGCCTTTACGATTTGCGCCCTTGGCGGCAGGTTCTCATTTTGTCGCGGCGGCTGGGCGGGGATCCTTCGGGCTATATTGTATCGATGATAAATCATATGTTATAAACGTTTACGAGACGGGCGGATAGCTTGGCTGTGCGGGCATCTTGTGCGGCGAGAATGGCTCATCCCCGCTCAGGCGGCGCGGGCGGAAGGTGTGAACCATTTGTGACATGCCGGCGATACTGTCGGAAAAAACCAAGACCCCAACCGCTTGGGAATGTACAATGTCTGCCCGGACTTGACCGAACCTCTGCAGCGAGTAACTACAAGCATGCGAATGCCAATCAAACAGATCAGCCTCCTTACGCTTGTCAGCATACTGCCGGCGTGGTGCGATGTGTCCCAGGCCCAGACGACCGCACCGGCGACCATGCCGGCCACGCCGCTGGGTTACGCCCCACCACCAGCACCGCTAACACCGGCGGACCATGCGGTCAGCAGGGCTATCGGTTTTCTGCTCAAGCAGATCGGCCCCGACGGACAGTGCGCCGGGGAATACGCCGAGGGCAATCCGCGCCGTGGGGGTGTCACGGCGCTGTGCGTTTACGCCCTTCTAACTGCGGAAGTGGACCACCGCCAACCGGAAGTCAAACGAGCGATCCAATGGCTCACCCAGGCCGAACTCGATGGAACCTACGCGGTGGCGATGCGGGCCTGTGCGCTGGCGGCGTGCAATGACAAGCGTATTGAAGACTTGCTGAAGCGGGACATTATCTGGCTGGTCAAAGCCGCCGGCGCCGATGGCAGGTACGGTTATGGTTCGGCCGGCGGCAAGGAGCTGACCGAATACGACAATTCCAACGCCCACCTTGCCGCCCTGGGTGTCTGGGAGGGGACCTCGCGCCTGGAAGTGCGGACTGACGCCCTGCTGCGTTACTGGCGAAAGGTCCGGCAACACTGGCTCGATCAGCAGCAAATCGATGGCGGGTGGGGATATCGCATACGCCCCGGGGCCATGCAGACCAGGACATACGGTTCGATGACGGCCGGCGGGCTGGCGACGCTGCTGGTCTGTTTCGACACGCTGCGGCGCGACGACTTCGTCCGCTGCACGGTCTGGAAGGAAGACAAACCGATTTCAAACGCCATGGCGTGGCTCAAGAAGAACTACGACATCCGCGCGAATCCGGGCAAGGGCGTTCAGTGGCGGTACTACTGGCTTTTCGGTCTGGCGCGAATCGGTCTGACGAGCGGAAGGAAGTTCGTCGGAGGGCGGGACTGGTTCGCCGACGGAACGCGCCAACTGCTGGGCGACCAGAACGCCGACGGCAGTTGGGGCTATGGCGCCGGCGGACAGCTCGTTCCGCAGACGGCATTGGCGACGCTGTTCCTGGCCCGCGGGCGCACCCCCGTGCTGGCGAACAAGCTGCAATACGCCGGTAAGTGGAACTGCCGCCCGCACGATCTGGCCAATCTCGCCAGGCACGTGGGCGAAACTTACGAGCGGAAAGTGACCTGGCAGATCGTTGGCGATCAATCCGGCGCCGCCGACTTCCTCGAGGCGCCGATCCTCTACATCTCCGGCGCCGGACCGTGCAAAATGACCGACGACCAGGTCGACAAGATACGCACGTTCGTACACCAGGGAGGAACGATCGTCTCCGAAGCCGCGGGCAACAGCGGGACGTTCACCATCGACATGCAGGCGTTCTACAAGCGCCTGTTCCCCCATTACACCCTCGGTCGCCTCGACGACAACCACCCGATCTATTCGCTGCAATATGCGCCCAAGGGCCTCGCGGGCCTGGCGGGAATCTCAAACGGGGCCAGGCTGCTGGCGATTCACAGCCCGAGAGAACTGTCGCTGGGGCTGCAACTCGGGACGGGCAAGAAGACCAACATGCCCGTGTTCGAATTGCTGACAAACGTCTACCTGATGACAACCGACATGGGGCGCCTGCCGAGGCGCGGTATGCGCAAACCCCCAACAGCCAAAGCATTCAAGCCCCTGGCGTCGCTCAGCGTGGCCAGAATCAAGTACAAGGGCAACTACGATCCCGAACCGCTGGCATGGAGGCGCCTGGCGATCTGGATGGGAAACCACCATCGCATAAAACTGAATGTAACCGGCCCGATGGACATCACGGAACTCGACGCGAAGAAGCGGCCTGTGGCGGTAATGACGGGGACAGGGGATCTCAATCTTTCAACCGAAGAGCAGTCCGCCCTGAAACGCTATTTCAACGCCGGCGGGAAGCTGATAGTCGATTCGTGCGGTGGGGACCGGAAGTTCGCCCGGGCCATCGAGCAGATCATCGGTCCGCTGGTCGAATCCGGACGCCGCGGACAACTTGCCAGCCACGTCGCACTGAACGGACCGGCGAAAATCGAGCGCGTTTATTATCGCAGGGCGCTGGCGAGGAAACTGGGACGTGAGAAGTCCCAACCGCTCGTCTCGGGCATACTCCGCGACGGAAAACCGGTGGTGATCTACAGCCCCTACGATCTGACGACGGGCCTGGCCGGTTACGACGGGTTCTCGATAAGCGGCTACAAGCCCCAAAGCGCCCTGGCCGTCATGACCAATCTCCTCTGCGATCTGGGCGGAGTAAAGCTGGGGTCGCCACGCAAGTCGCCTGCCACGTTGCCCGCCGGTAAGTAATCCGACCCTACCGCTCTGGCATATGTAGATTCAAAGGTTTATATGGAGGGGGACCCCCACGGCCCCCCAACTCTCAACATCCCTACTCCCTCTTTCTCTTGTCCTGCAAACTGTACCGCGAAATCCGCGGGACGAAGCAGGGAGATGCAAGCCAAATCCTCCCGAAGTGGGCAAGCCATTGGTGAATTCTTATTTTTGCCTTTGTGGAATTGGGATTTCGTGTTATTATCTATGGTGTTCTATTTGGCTCAGGGAGCGGTTTGCTCGCTCACTTTCTCAAGGCAGTTCGCATAACGATTTGGTTTGCGTAGTTCCGCTTTGAATGCGGAGGAAGGGGCACAAGATGAAGGGTGTAGCGAGGCTCGGTTGCACTTGTCTGCTGATCCTTATTGGTTCGGCCGTTCACGTCCAGGCAGATGATGCCTACTGGCAGCATGATTCGGCGACTCAGGGAGATTGGTTCGTTCCTGGCAACTGGTCGACAGGCTTGCTTCCTGGCCTGGCTGATACGGCCTACATTGATAACGACGGTACGGCGCTGGTCGGGTCGGGGGCCATCGGCATATCTGGACTCCAGTTAGGCGACTCTCTCACCGGTGCGCTGATTCAGAGCGGGGGCGATGTTGTTGTCGGTTCAGTCGCTGTGGCCGAAGGCAGCCAATATGGACTGACCGGCGGCACGCTGCAGATCAACAACGACTTCGATCTGCACGGAACGTTGGACTTCGGAGGCGGTAATGCGGCCGTGACGATTGGCGATAACGCAGAGATCAACTGGTCGCAGGGAACGCTCTTGAATGCGGGCAATGCCTCCGTCTCCGCTGGAGCGGGCTCTGTCATCTACGTGCATTCCAGCATAAATCCCTCCGCTTTCTTCGGAAGCTTCAGTAGCGATGGCGAGGTCTACCAGGTCTCAGGTTCCAAGCTGGTGATACCCTCTGGTTTTGTGATGGATGAGACGACTGGAGATCGTCCTGATCGGATTCGCATTGAGGGCACGTTGCGTGGGAACTTTTTCTCGGCCAATGCAGCTGGTGTGGAGGTAGCGCCAGGGGGGCTGTGGGAGATTACCCATGACAATTTGTCCCTTAATGTGGACTGTGCGGTGTACGACGGCACCCTTAATGTCGCCGACACGATGTATATTGGCAACGGCAATGAGATTGAGGTGACGTTTACGCAAACTGGCGGGACGGTTCAGATAGGCACCTCGTCCTCCAATGACGACATTCGGATCTGGCCTTCTGCAAGTTACGTGCTGGTTGACGGTGAATTGACTGTTGGTGTCTGGGAGGATCCAGCAGAGTGGCGGAACGGCCACTGTGCCTCTGATAGAGGTTGCCGGCGACGGTCTGTATGAACTGACCGGCGGTCAGTTGAACATCTCTGAGCGATTTGACCTGAACGGGACGCTGGACTTCGGCGAGGGGAATGCGACTGTGGCCCTCGGCAATGATGCAATCAATGAGTGGTCAAATGGAACGATTGTGAATGCCGGCGGCGCAACATACACCGCCGGGGTTCAGTCCGAGAGTTACTTCCCGACAGGGTTCAATCCGTACACCGAGTTCGCCAGCTTCGCCAGCCAGGGACTTGTCCATACCCAAGGCACGACGCTGATAGTCCCCGTGAACTATTCCGGGCACGTTTTCCGTCTCAACGCCAACAGTCTGGAGATTGCAGGGACCATCATCCTGGATCCGGGCGGTCAGATAAGCACTTCGTCGTTCGACCTTGCCGGTGGGACGCTCATGGGTGAAGGCACTGTGATTGCCGATGCGTTCCGCAACGATGGCACGGTCTCGCCGGGGCTGTCGCCCGGTATGCTGGATATCGACGCCCCTTACAATCAGGGCGCTGGCGGACGCTTACTTGTTGAACTTGGCGGGCTGATTGCGGAGGAGGAATACGACGTACTGGTTATTCAGGATATCGCATCGCTCGGCGGGACTCTTGAGGTGGTCTTCATTGATAGCTTTGCTCCCGGGCTTGGTAACCATTTCGACATCATGGTGGCGGAATCCTTCGTAGGCAGCTTTGATACGACGATATTCCCGGCCGAGTACGATTTTGCTCTGTCTCTGGTCAATTCGGACACCACGCTCCGCTTGACGACCACGGCGACGCCCGAACCGGCGACGATGGCATTGCTTGCTCTGGGCGGGCTGGTGTTGATGCGCAGGCGGCGGCGAGCCCTCTACAAGAAAGCGAGAAGTGATGTGTAACAAGAGGCATAGAATCTTTGTCCTGGGCGCGGGGTTCTCAAAGGCAGCCGGATACCCTCTAGGCCTCGAGCTATGGCAAGAGATTCGAGATCGCGCCCGTCATCTACGGGGACGCGCGGCGACGTTCCATACCGACCTCGACAACTACATCGAGTATATGCGAGTATGTAAGGGCAAGTCACTTACTTCCGGGACGGTCGACTTTGAGGACTTCATGCGTTTCCTCGATATTGAGCATTTCCTGGGTCTGCGCGGATCAGACACATGGAGTACTGACGGGAATGAAGGGACGGTAGTTGTGAAGACCCTCATTGGCCATATTCTCGCCGAATTGACACCGGCGCCGGATGATATTCCGGAGGTGTATCTCAAGTTTGCAGAGGGACTCCAACCTGGTGATTACGTGCTCACCTTCAACTACGATGTCCTTCTCGAACGCGCACTCGATGCTGTCGAGAAACCGTACCGATTGTTCCCGAGTCGATACAAGTCAGTGCAGAAGTATAGCGCAACCATCGACGACTCTGTGGAAGAAGTGGTGCTACTGAAACTCCACGGATCCATCGACTGGTTCGACCGAGCGGAGTATTCTGAAATAAAAAAACAAAACAGAGAAAGTGGTCTGCCTGAAGCTGGAGATCCCGATCCCGTGTTTGCCCACATAGATGAACTTGGAGTCACCAAACTCCTTAAGGGTCCACAACACAGCGACGACCCGCTTAACGAGATGCACCGTGTCCGTTCGATAAAGGCGTTGTATGATAAACAAATCCTTTTCGTGCGGACTCCCTGGCTTCTCTCCCCTTCAACTATGAAGATCCTGTATGCCGAAAAACTCGGGGATTTCTGGTACGGTATGCAAAACGCCGGAGCCTGGAATTTTGGCCTCTCGATCATCGGGTATTCACTGCCCGATCAAGACGAATATGCCCGCCAGTTCCTCTACAGTCTCGTCAGGAACTATCAACGGAACTATTGGGATGAAGAGATCAACAGCTTACGGAAAACAAAGCTCGTCATCATCGACCGATGCGAAACTACTGAGGCAGTGGACGACTTCAAGTCTCGATATAGCTTCGTGGATTGGAATCGAGCGATCCTGCACGCCAATGGCTTCGACGATAAAACTGTCGACCTTGCGCTCAGTTGCAAATAAAGGTAGAATACGGACTCCGTCCGGGTGAAGTCACAGCGAATAGGGAAATGGATTATCGGTTCCCGTTAGCCTGGGCCGGGAGTTGCCCTTATCTGAGCCTGATGCTATACTGCAATGCATGAAGAAGGATCCCGCGATTGAGAAGATCAGAAAGACCAGACACCAAATCTCCCAGAAGTACGGTCATGATACTCGTGCGTTGATCGCCCACTATCGCTCGCTCGAAACGAAATACGCCGACAGAATATTGAAGGAATCAACGGTAGAGGACTCAACCAGGTAGCTGCCGAGACTGGGCCGACAACGGCATCGAACGCGACAGATGAAGGCCGCCGCGGACGGCGGGCTTCTCCGCGTTTCATGCCCGTCGTTAGTCGCGATGCTTACCGATGAACAGGAGGAATCCAAATGCTGAGACTGCATCCAAACATACTGGAAAGCGATGGCCGCAAGGCGTTTGCCGTCTTGCCATATGATGAGTTCCAAAAGATCCAAGAACTGCTCGACGAGTATGAAAATCTGAAAACTCTTCGAGAGGCAAAAGCAACTGAAGCGGATGCCCCCGTCACCCCCCTCGGCACAGTACGTCAAGAACTGGATATTTGAGCGAGCATTCAGATCCAGTGGACACCCTGCCGTTACCGCCCGGTCCAGAGGTACATGAAGCGCGGCTGCGCCAGCGACATCAGCGATCCGGCATTTACGTTTACCAGGTTGAACTGTGCGCCGACGCCCGGGACCATACTGTATGCATTGGCACGATAGCCGGCCGGACGGCCGTACATCACCACCTTGACCCGCTCGGCACCGCTCCGCTTCCTGGCCAGCGCCAGGGCCTCATCCATGTACCCCAGCGAGTCGACCAGGCCGTTCTTCAACGCCGCATCGGCCGTATATATCCTGCCGTCGGCGAGTTTCCTGACCTGGGCGGTGTCCAGTTTCGAACGACCGGCGTCTACTACTGACACGAACTTCCCATAGAAATCGTCAACGACGCCCTGGAGCACTTCGGCGTCGGCCTTGTCGAGAGGCTTCAGCGGACTGCCCATATCCTTCATCTTGCCCGAAGTGATCGCCTCCGCCGTCACGCCGATCTTCTCCATCGTGCCCGCAAAGCTTATGGTCTGGACTATCACGCCGATGGATCCGGTGATGGTAGTTCGATGCGCGACAATCACATCGGCGGCGCAGGCGATGTAGTATCCCCCGCTGGCGGCGACGTCCACGAGGACCGCGATTACGGGGTTTCCGGTGGCCGCCTTGTACTGCATCACGCGGTTGTACATGATGTCCGACGCGGTCACCCCGCCGCCAGGCGAGTTGATCCGCAGCACCAGCGCGCGGACGTGCCGGTCGGCCTGGGCCTTGTCGATCTTCTCGATGAACAGGCTCACCGGGTTCTCGCCCTCGCCGAAGAAGCCTTTGCTCCGCTCGTTGAAGATGATCCCGCTGACGTCAATGATTGCCACCTTGTCGCTGACGGACCAACCCGGATCGCGGCGGATCACCGTCTCGGCGAGGCGCTCCTCGAGGCTCACCGGTGTCAGAAGCCATCCGGTGTTACTCCCGCAGCCGCCGAGAATACAAACGCAAGTTGCCCACGCCAGTACGATAGTTGGTCTCTTGTTCATAGCGACATGGTAATCCCGACGGCAATGCGGCGTCAACAATCAAACTGCCCGTCGACTAGTTGGCGGATGAATTCCGCCAGGCCTCCGGCGGCTGTGTGATCCGAAGCTTCGATAACGCCGGGGGGCGCTTGCGGCATGGCCACGCCAAAACCCGCGCTGCCGATCATCGATATGTCGTTCACATCGTCGCCGACCGCCACCACCTCGCTCAGCGGCGTGCGTGTGGCCTGGGCGACGTATTGCAGCGCCGTTCGCTTGTCGGCGCCGGCGGCGTGCGCTTCCACGATCCAGACATCGTAATTCGGCGCGAGAATAGAGCAGATGTTGATTGCATCGCCGAACTGCTCCTTCAGATCTGCCGCCAGGGCCGGACCGTCCTTCTCATCCACGACGGCCGATATCCGCAGAACATCCGGAGCTTCTGGCCCAAGCAGCACATCGCCCAGCGACGCCACCGATTCCACATTGACGTCCATCCGCGAAAACCATCGCCGCTGCGCATCGGCAAGGCCGCCGCCGGCGGTAAGGTAGTATTCCACGTCATATCGCCAGGGGTCGACAATCGCCATCGCGCAGTATCCCGCCGCGCCGAGTGCGTCGGCGAACCGGCTGGCGGTTTCGCCGTCCATCGGCTTGTGATAGAGCGTCCTGCGCGAGTCGGTTTCGCTGACCAGCGCCCCGCCGATCAGGATCATCGGCTGCCGCGTGCGATCCAGGCCAAGCTGCTCCCATATGCCAATCGTCTCGCTATACGATCGCCCGGTGGCCAGGCAGATGCCAATCCCCGCCTGGTCGGCAAGGGCGGCCGCTTCGATGATGCCGCCGGTGACGACGTTGTCCGGACCCACCAGCGTCCCATCCACGTCCAAAGCTAAGATACGATACTTCATTGGAATCACTGTAAAAAATCAACGCTATATCGCTCTCGAACGACAGATGGGGATTACATGGATTTCCAGGATTAAGGGATTAACGACTCTGATTCTGTAACGGCTGTTAGACGTGTCGTTACCAAGACCTTGCCGTTAATCCATGTAATCCTTTAATCCATGTAATCCCCATCTGGTTTTCGGGTCGCACGTGCGTGAAGATCACTCCTTTCCGCAAACGTCCTACAGGGCCACCAGCCCCTTAAGATCGGCCATCCCCAGAAACTCCCCCGCTTCATTCACAACGGGCACTTCACCGATTCGCTTGTCCTTGAGCATCGCCAGTACATCATCGACACGTTGATCGCCGGTCGCGCACGCGCAGTTGGCGGTCATTACCTCGCTGACTTTGCGGACCAGGAAGTCGGGGTCCTGCTGCAGCCCGCGGCGCAGGTCGCCATCGGCGAAAATGCCCAGAACCTTCTTGTCGGCGTCGATCACGACCGCGGCGCCGGTCTTGGCGCGGGTTATCTCAAGAATCACATCCTGCACCGGAGTTTCCGGCCCGATCGCCGCCACGGCGTGTCCGGTTCGCATGACGGCCTTTATCGGAAGGGCCTTCTTGCCCAGCACACCGGCCGGATGCAGCGATGCATAGTCCTGCACGTTAAACCCGCGCCGCTTCATCAGGCAAAGCGCCAACGCGTCTCCCACCGCCAGCATTACGGTGGTGGTCGCCGTCGGCGCCATCCCCAGCGGGCATGCCTCTGTCAGATCGCCAAGCAGGATCGTGATATCGCAATGGGCCGCCAGAGACGAACGCGCCGAAGACGTAACGCCGATCAGCGTGACGCCCATCGTGCTGAGGAACGGAAGGAGTTCGGCGATCTCGGCACTCTCGCCGGAATTGCTGAACATTACCACCACGTCCTCGCCGCGCACCATGCCCAGATCGCCGTGCAGCGCCTCGGCCGGATGGAGAAAGAACGACGGCGTGCCCGTACTGGCAAGCGTAGCCGATATCTTGGTGGCGATCTGACCGGCCTTGCCCATGCCCGAAGTCACCACGCGACCGGTGCAGCGCTGCATGGCGTCCAGCGCGTCGACGAACGCGCCGTCAAGCCGATCGCGGACCTCGCCCAGGGCTTTTATCTCGGCATCCAGAACTTCTCGTGCATATTCTAAACTCATTTGCATAATATCAGACATCGTCGGCCCGACGATTGCAAGTGAGTTTCCATCTGCAGGAACCTTTGAGGAATGACGGATGGCGTACATCGGTGAAATTGCGGCGTTGAGTACTGTGGTCCTCTGGGCGATCGGTACGCTGTCATTTGAAGCCGCCGGTCGGCGTATCGGCTCTACGACGGTGAATTTTATTCGCCTGGTAATGGCCTGGGGAATGCTGGCGATATGGGGGGTGGTATCGTCGAGGTACGCGGGCGTGCCTTTCGGCGCATCGGGCGAGGAGTGGTTGTGGCTGGGCGCCTCGGGCCTGGTGGGTTTTTTCCTGGGCGACCTGTGTCTGTTTCGCTCGTTCATACTGATAGGCCCGAGGTTGTGTACGCTGGTGTTCACCCTGGCGCCGGTGATGACGGCGCTGCTGGGCTGGATGATTCTCGGCGAGGGACTGACGCCGCTAAACTCTCTGGGCATGGCGTTGACGCTGGGCGGTGTGGGATGGGTGGTAGCCGAGCGCAAAGTTCACGCGTCAGTAAAACACTGGCGCCCATCCGCATGGGGAGTGTCGCTGGCTGCGATGGGAGCCTTAGGCCAAGCCCTGGGTATGGTGCTCAGCAAGAAGGTGATTGAAGGCATGGATCCGATCTCGGCCACTCAGATCCGCATAACCGCGGCGCTACCGGCGTTTGCGATAATGTTCCTCCTGCTACGGTGGTATCCGCGAGTGGCCCGGGGCCTGAAGGACCGTAGGGCAATGGCGCAGATGACGCTGGGCGCCTTTGTGGGCCCCGTGCTGGGCGTCTCGCTGCTGATGCTGTCGATGCAGTATTTAACCGCGGCGGTATCGCAAACATTCGTAGCCGCCCTTCCGATAGTTATAATTCCATTTGTGATGGTGATTCACAAGGAGCGCGTATCGCTCCGAGCGGCACTAGGCGCCGTTATAGCGGTCGCCGGCGTGGCGATTCTGTTTATCAAGAGCTGAACTTTTCCGCGGACTCCGCGAGGGATGTCTGCTATTCTTTTGCCCCGTAGCCGCTGGTGTGCCGCCGGGATTGCGAGACGACGGGGGCAGCAGGATGAGATTATGAAAGCAGCTTTTCTGACCGGGATACGGGAGATGGAGATTCGCGATGCGCCCGATCCGCGGATCGCGGCGCCGGACGATGTGCTGGTGCGAATCGACGCGGTCGGCGTGTGCGGGTCCGACGTACACTACTACACCACCGGCCGCATCGGCAGCCAGAAAGTCGAATATCCCTGGACCGTCGGGCACGAGTGCGCGGGCACAGTGGTGGAAGTCGGCGGCGGCGTGAGCGATCTGGCGGCCGGACAGAGGGTGGCGATCGACCCGCTCAGTACGTGCGGGCGGTGCGACCAGTGCCTCTCCGGGCGCCCTCACACCTGCCGCAACCAGGCGTTTCTCGCCTGCCCGGGGCAACTGCCCGGGGCGCTGGCTGAATATATCGTCATGCCCGCCCAGTGCTGCTTCCCGGTCCCCGAGAACATGAACAACGACGAGGTGACCATCGTCGAACCGCTTTCAATAGGCCTCTACGCACAGAGCCTGGCGCCAGAGAATCCTCCGAAACGTGCAGCCATTCTCGGCGTCGGGCCGATCGGGTTGTCGGTGCTGCTGTGTCTGCGGGCAGCCGGCTCCGAAGAGATATTCGTAACCGACCTGCTGGGCGAACGACTCGAAACGGCGACCGCCATGGGCGCCGACTGGACCGGCCGCCACGGACCCCAGGACGTGGTTTCCGAAATGCTCGCTCGCGCCGAATCGGGTCTGGACTGCGTCTTCGAATGCGCCGGCCAGCAGGAGACGCTCGACCAATGCGTCCAACTTCTGCGACCGGGCGGGACGATGCTTGCCGTAGGCATACCCGAAATCGAGCGGGTCAGCTTCAACCCCGACATCATGCGCCGCAAGGAAATCCGCCTGCAGAACGTCCGCCGGCAGAATGGATGCGTTCAGGGCGCCATCGATCTGATAAGCTCCGGGCAAGCCGACGTGATGCCGATGGTCACTCACCACTTCGACCTCGCTGGATCGCGGGAAGCATTTGAAATGGTCGCCGACTACCGAGACGGCGTGATCAAGGCGATCGTAAATGTCTCGGGCGGCTAGTTCGCGCGGGTATACTTGAAGATGCAGTCGAACAACTCCCCGCCCATGCGTTTCGTGACCTGCGGGTCCTTGAGAACCGCCAGACGGAGGGCGTCAACAGAGAAGGCGGTATTAAAGTTGCTCTCGATACCGCGCCCCATGCCTTCCAGTATCACCAGGTCCGCGCCATCGGCGGCGGTGTTGAGGGCGTCGGAAATGTTTGTCAGGTCGATCAGCGGCAGATCGTTTCCGCTCGACACCACTTGAAACCTGTTGTCAGCCACCAGGGCGCCGAGATCCGTATCTACTCCGCTGAGTTCGTCGAGGCACATCTGAGCATCCACCGCGGTCAGATCGTTGAGGCTCGGCAGCTCGTTGGCGGCAATAACGATCGAGACGCCGCCGGAGGCCAGTTCCTTAAGGAGCGGCATGAGTCCGAGGATAAAATCGCTGCCCGCGTTATCGATGAAGACAACGGCTTTTTTCCACGCGCCGCCCGGTCTGGAGGCGTCTTCAAAGAACGCGTCGAAACCGTCAACAAGCCACGGGCGCGCCTTGACTTTATCGATGCTCTGGAAGAAATCCGGCGGGGCATCCGGCGCGTCCATACAAGCCGTCGAACCCACATCGAACAGGTTACCCGCAAAAACGCCCCTGGCCAGGGCCAGCCACTTGGCCCGCCCACTGAACTTTCCGTGACCCTCGATAGCCTTCGGATAGCGCCCCAGAGCAATGCGGTTTTCGCTCGACTTTAGGTTCGCAAACGGATCGCCGATGTTGTGGCCCCGAAGGACCATCTCCCGGAGGCGGCAGATATCGACCACACCAAGCCTCCCGTCCGGAAGCGAATCGGGCCTGCGGCGGAAGTGTTCGATAATGCGGCCGAAGTGTTCCCGAGCCGCCTGAATCCTTTCGGGCCCGTCAGCCTCGCAGCCGTATCTGTCAGCCGCGCACTTGAGGGTCTGATCGAATTGCCCCGGAAAATGATCGAGCCAATACGCAAGCGATTCGGTATCTCGCACCAGGTCCCAATCGTACAAAACGTAATTGTCAGGGTCTTTCAGCAGGCGGAACCGGGTCATCTTCATCTCGCAAAATCGAGGAGGGAGCAATATAAATCATTGTCTTGCAGAATTATATCACACCGGACAGACCGTATCAAGTCGCATGAAAACCACCTCCTCAATTCATGGAGGATAACTCACGCCGCTTTCGGTATCAACGCTCGGTATCAGGGCGGGATTTACGTATTACCGAACCAAATGAGCCCTCTCTCCACGCGCGACGCACTTGTCATGAAGCCGGTCTGAGTTTACAATGCTCCGCGGATTGGCGACGTTCGTGATCGCGTCACAAGCTTCCCGAAAAAGAGATCCGTTGTAACAGGTTGTTTACAAGATATCAGAAAGATGTTCTTCACAAGCGCCCGTAGCTCAGTTGGATAGAGCAGCGGTCTTCTAAACCGCAGGTCACAGGTTCGAGTCCTGTCGGGCGTGTTTCGGTAGATCAGGCAGACCGGTGGTTTACCGCCGGCCTGTTCCGCTTCTTGATGGGTGGATGACCATTGCCTTGCCCGTAGAGATTTCGGTTTCGCCGGTCCGGTTCACCCCTGTCCGCGGCGAGACTTTCTTCGTCCGGCACACGCGCCGAATCCGGCTAGTGCCAGCAACATAAGCGAGGAAGGTTCCGGAGTGTGAGGGTGTCCAATTGCAAAAGTTCCCTTCTCCACCGAAAGAGGCCCATCAATATCTGACAACGCTGTGCCTCCAGGGGGAATAAGATCAAAACCGGCAAAAGGACCAATCCACCAGTCAACTTCGGTGTCGCCAATCCAATCGCATCCTACTCGGTCAAAATCCAAAGTTCCCACCCCGTCAATCAAATGATCTCCGAGCCGTTCATTAACACCATCATGAGCCAGAAACCGACCGGGCTCTTTTTGGACGATTTGAAAGTCATCAAAGTAAGTCTTGTCATCAGATAATACTGTGAACTCCAACGTCCCTCCTTCGTTCCAGGTCACTCCATTCACCCATCCGCTCGGTTCATCAAATACCTTGTTGGTATATGTTTCGATGAGGACATTGGAAGAAGTATCATTCAGCGGTCTTGCATCTTGAACCAACATGTCATCACCCGACCCAAAGGGGGCGCCGCGAGTATAAACCCCGTAATCCCCTTCACTGGTCGCCGCGAATTTGTCGTTTCCCCATCCGGCCGCAACGTCGCCGTCATCACCGGAATCGGTTCTCCCCAAAGTCGCTCCAGTTTTCCCGTAAGTAAGAAGGAGCGTGGTAGTTGTACGTCCTTCAACCTCCCAATTCCCGTCCCCGCCGCCGCCTTTTTCATGAAGCGTCACTCTGAGTTCATGCGGGCCTGATTGCACGACTTCGATCACTCCGTTGTCCGTAGCGTGAGCCAGCGGCTGATACGCCCCGTCAGTAATAACAGTATTGTCCGTATTGACCGCGACATCGAAAGTGGCGTACGGCGGTGCTCCCATGTTGATGTCGAACTCCACTTTGAACAGTCCGGCCTCGTCAAAAAGAGTCGGCGTGGTGTCCAGGAAGGCATCTACGTCAACCACTATGTGAGAGTCGTCGCCTACACCGACAGTGAATGTCTCGTATCCGATCGTACTACCTGAAACGAGGGGTGTACGGGTCACGGTATCCTCCACCGCACCAATCGCACCGATCGATATACCGGAGAGGCCCGGTGTGAGAATAAGCTGTGTCTGATACCCCGATATAGTGGGCGTTTCGTTGAGGCTGGTGTCGAGATAGACTTCAAAACTCCCCGTCGGATCCTGGTCGGACACAATGGTATCAGACACCCTTAAGGTTATTTCCGCAAGGGCGATCGGTGAGACAGCCACAACTACTACGATCGCAGTCAGTACGGTCCTCATGTTTAACTCTCTTTGCGCCAGTTGCGTTCGATCTCTTGTGAAAGCTTCTTTCCGTCTTACGATCCTGTCGAAATCTTTTCCTTCGCTAACGCCCAAGACTGAAGGCATCAAATTCAGCATCAGCAAGCACATCCACCAGCAGATCATCTGTATCGAGCGGTTCAGCAAAATCAGCGCCCGGCGCCGAAATATCTTCGCCCATCAATGCCCCCGGCGTTGCTTGTTCATCAAGCACAGACACGGGTGCGGGTTGCCGGCCGGGAGATGGAAGGCCTACCGCATCGATATAAACCAATATCGGCGCCGCCCCCTCGAGCGGAATATCTACTTTGACAATCTCGTCATCTTCATCGGACATCAAGAACTCGGCAAGAATATCCACATCCGCACCCAAGGCAGGCGCCACAGGCGCGTTGACCGCAAGGGGCGCACCACCGCCGCCAACTGCCGCAAACGCGCCGCCAGACGGGGCGCCTGGCGGAACGGTCGGCTCGCCTGCAGGCAACTCGCCCAGGTTGGTCATAACGATCACCCAGTCAAAGAAATCGATCCTGCCGCTACCATTAAGGTCATAGAGTTCGGAATAGCCGGCGTCATCAGTCGAGACAAAGGTATTATTTCGGACAGCGGCGCCGTCGGCAGGCACTGTCTCGCCGTCTTGATTGGTATCGCCCGTAAGGACGTTGAAGCGGAACGGGAAATCAGCACCGGAATACCCGCCGGCAGACAGAGCGATCGACAATTTACCGGGCTCAATCGAACCGTCAAAGGTCCACGTGGCCGTAAACGTGGGCGCGTCGTAGACAAAGCCGGCACCGGACGTGCTCGTACTGCTTTCGTCCAATTTTATTCCATACAGCACCATGTCGTTCTGGGCAACGGCGACAGGCTTGCTGAAGGCGATCGCCAGCGTGTTGAGACCGGTCCACGGAAGCGATTTGAGTTGATCGCCATCGGTGGGAATGCTATAGCCAAGGTGCGAAAGCGACGAATGCCCGAGTCCCTCGTCATCGAGATAGTCCAGGAAGGATTCGCTCCAACCGCTCGAACTGACCAGGATATTGTCCACCGTCGCCGAACCACTGGGGGTGACGGCGACGATGAAGGTGTCTTCGACCCAGTCGCCCGCCAAATCGGTCGCCCGGATGGTAATCTCAGCCACACCATGCTCGTTGGGCGTGAAGAAAAGCGTGCCTGGCGAGGTGGTGGTATCGACCAAACCATCGTTGGTGTTGCCTGTGACCGCAAAGGCCAGACTATCAGCGTTGAGGGCAATGTCCGCGTCGTCAAACGCGGCGGCGAGGTTCAGCACCGCGGGCGCCGGCGTGGCGCTCTCGACTACATCAATATCGGTGAACTCACTGGCCACAATCGGGGCGTCGTTGACGGGGGAGATGGTCACGGTGAAGGTGTCTTCGACCCAGTGGCTGTCAGAATCGGTCGCACGAACGGTAATGTCGGCCGCACCGTTCTGGTCGCCAACGCAGGAAAGGATCAGCTCGTTGCCATCGATAACGGCCGTGACAAGACCGGGGCCGCCGCTGACGGTTGAAAGGGTCAGGACGTCATCGTTTTTGACGCTCGTGTCCGGATCGTAGAAGACGCCGGCCAGGTTCAGAACCGTATTGGCGGAATCTTCGACGACGGTGAAGTCGCTGATCTCGTGGTCGACAACCGGGGAGTCGTCGTCAGAGATCGCCGCGACGTTCACCGTGAAGGTGTTTTCCGCCCACGCTCCCGACAGGTCGACCGCCAGGACGGTAATGTCCGCCGCACCGTTGCGATTATCGAGGAATGAAAGGTGCAATTTGTCGGCGGCGATACTGGCTTGGACCAGACTGCTGTTCGTGTTGGTAACGAGCATAAACCTCAGACTGTCGCCGACGTCCGGGTCGTGGAATACGGGAGCCAGGTCCACCACCATATCGTCGGCATCCTCGCTGACGTTGATGTCGCCGATGGAACTCGCTACTGTCGGCGTGGTGCCTTCGATCTCCTGGTCATACCTGAACGACGCCTGTTGCCCAGCCGGCATGAACGTCCCGGAAACGGTCGTCAGGGCGCCGATGGTCAGGGTATATCCCGAACCGCTTACCAGGGCCGCAGTGGTCGTAAGCGTGACCGTCACACCGTCGGCTTCGAGTATGGCGCCCGACAGCGTCCCGCCGATGAGGGTATAGTTGGAAAGATTTTTGGCGGAGGATTCGACGAGCGGTTCGCTGAAGAGCAGCGAGATCTGCGTGTTTGCAGGTGTGGAGTGGGAGACGATGCCGCCAATGGCGATCCCGACGGCGGTAGAACGGTCGCTCTTGAGCCCGTCACGATTAACCGCGGCGACCTCGTACGAATACGGGGTAAGCAGTTGCACGCTGGTGTCGATATAGGTCAGGGATTCGGACGTTCCGATCTTCCCGCCGTCGCGATAGATAACGTAATGGTCGACGCAGGTGTCGAGGTCCTCCGATGCGCTCCAGTCCAACTCGACCTGGGTGTAGATCGCGTCAGCCTGGGCGTTGACGTTCTGCGGAACCGCCGGCGGGGTCATGTCCGCCGGGCTGTTGGCGGCGCCGGGAGACCCGTTCATCTCCCCGGCGAACCAACTGCTCGGATCGTTACCGTAAGGGAACGGAATGTGCGGGCCGTACGGATCGTTGCGGCTTAGGCTAGGCCCGTCACCGTCCGGTGCGTCGGGCCAGGGGGAACTGTCGCCGTAGTTAACGTAGTCGATGCGATAGTAGGGAGTGAAGTCATCTTCGACGCCGCCGGCCCGCATCAGTTTGACCTTCTCACCGCTATCCGACAGGGTCCCGGTGTACTGGCCGGCGATCACGATGTCATTCTGGCCGACGATCGCAGGATAGTTGTAGCGATAGTCGAACGCGTCGCGATTGCTGACGATTACCGCATACTCGCCCGGTCCGAGCGTTGTCGGGACATCGGGGTTGTCTGTGTACCACGAGTCGAGCGTCGGGTCGCTCACAACCACCTCATGGCCGGTCCTGACGAACTTGATCTCGTCGGCAATCGTCCAGTTGTCCGGATCGTTCGTACCTCGCGTCAGCACGACCTGTCCGGCGCCGGTGAAATTGTACTCGCCCAGCAAAACCCAGCCGGACTCGTTCACGTTCTGATCCAGCAAGACCTCGCTGGATGAACCGCCGCTGTGGGTGATCGAATACTTTGCCAGTTCATCCAGGTCGCGCACGCCGTCATCGCCGTAGGAACGGTCCCATCTGGCAAAGACCTGGTATCCGGCAGTGTCGAGGCCGGTCGTGGTCCACGTAGCCGTAGCGCCGGCCTCCAGCGTCCACATATTGCTTCCGTCAGCGGCGTCGGCGTCGTACCACCCAAACGAGAAACCGACCCCCCCGCCGATGTAGAAGTCGCTCAGGGTGTGAGTAACCGTATCCGACTTGTTGTATATCTCGATGAACTCGAAGTCGGCGTCGTTGATATAGCCTTCGTTGATCTCGCCCCGCGTCGGGTTCGGCGGGTGGTACATCACCTCGTTGATCACGAGGTCCTCGAAGTACGGAACACCGTTGGCGAATCCGAGGAATGGGGTGCGCAGCAGCGTGAAGTCCGTACCGCCGGTGCTTTTGGTGTACACGCCGAGCGAGACGCCGTTCGGCGAACCGTCGAAGTCGACGTGCTCGCGATACCCGCCGGCCACGCCGGAGGCGTCCGACGAAAGGTACACGTTATCGCCATGTTCGCTCAGCAGGAACTCGGCGCCGAAGTGATCGGTCGCGTTGAGAACAAGGTATCCCTTGGTCTCAATCACCGAACCGGCCGGAATCTGGTACTTGTTGAGCACCTCGACGCCGAATTCGTCGGTCTTCCGGTCGCTGAGCCACCATCCGCTGACGTCGATGGGCGAACTGGTCGTATTGCGAAGTTCGATCGCATCCACCTGCGGCTCGTCGGTGTGGGCGAGCACCTCGTGGATGATAACGGACCCGGGATCGGTCAGTGTATCGCCATAGCCGGGCGAACCGCCCGGTGCGGCGCTGGATCGCCATCCGTCCTTATCGTCCCAGCGGTCCGAAGGGCCTCGCGGATTGCGGATAGTCAGCGAAAAACCCTCGCCATCGGTATGGCTGTACCAACCGTCACCGTAGCTGAAGTCCTGGATGTTCCCGCCGATGGGCGCGGCGAGTTCGACATTTTCGCCGGCATTGGCGAACTGCGTACCGCTGATGAGCCCCGTACCGTACTCGCCGGCAACCGAAATGCCATTGCCCGCCACGTCATACCGCTCGTCGAACGCGGCCAGGTTGCTCACGACGACGACGTACTCGCCCGGGTCGATGGATATCGCGCCGAAGGTGAAGTCGATTCCGTTGTCGAATCGCAGGCCCGTAAGCGGCAGGGTGTGATCCGAGATGTTCGTGATCTCGATGTACTCGAAGTCGTCGGCGTCGGTGTATCCCGAGTCGAACTCGTCGGGCGTGGGAGGGGCGGGGTTATACATGACCTCGGTGACGCGGATGTCCGCGGAGACGTCGATGTAGAAGGTGGCCTCGTTCAGCGCGCTCCATTCACCATTATATTGGACCCGCGATTTAACGTGCCCGCCCTGAGCGAGGGCAATCGCGCCGGAGTAGAGGATCCCGCCCGAATCGGGATCGCTGCCGTCGAGTGTGTAGTAGATCGCACCTAGCGGCGCTTCGATGGTAAGTTCACCGCCCAGGTCCATTATTCCACCGTGCTGGTAAGAACCATTGATGTCGAACGACGGGGCATCAACATCCGGGTACAAATCGGCATCCCGCCACTGTTTTATCATGCTGGAGGCCTGGGTCGACGTCACGTCCGATCGAGCCGGAAAATACGTATCGCGGCGCCAGGCAATTCGCGGGACCCAGTTTTCGTCGCGCAGTTGCAGTCCCTCGTTGTCTCCGTAACCGTCACCCCAGCGAGCCGACTCGCCCACAACCGCCTCAAATATCGCCGCCTCAGCGGCATCGAGCCAGGCGACATTGGCTTCCAGGGTCAGCACACCGTCGTTATACATGTGCTTGTGAACGCGGTCGGCAAAGAGCTGTTTGAACTCTGGCACGATGCGCAATTTCGAGTATAGACTCCCCAAGGCCGATCCGGTCTGCTCCACGCGGTTATCATTGATACCCCTCAAACAACCCTCGGCGTCCCAACTGTGGAACCGCCATTTACCATCGTCCTCCCGATTGTACGTCGCCCACCAGTTGTTCTGAGGCCAGTCCCAGTTACCCCCGTACTGGTTGACGATCAGGTAGTCGCAGAAGGCGGTCATATCCAGCATCCCCTCAATTGCCGCATAGTTGGCGACCGCATTGTTGGCAAGTGAGTGCAACAGGTTCCAGGCGGCGGAAGTCCCCGCGTTCAGACCTTCGATATTATAGGCGTCGTAATCATCCTTGTCCCCTCCGAGGTAATTCGCGGCGAACGCATCATCGGGTCGTTCCACGGGATTGTACAACCCCCAGTACAGACCGTCGACATAGAGGTGGGCGAAGCTCCCATGCCCGCCGAGGCCCCCGGCGGCCAGTTGCCTCTCGGCGGCCCAGCGATCCTGTAGGAGCGTTGAGCTAATGCGGTCGTTGAAACCCGCACGGAGGGTGATTGTGTTGAACTCATCGACGTCGGTATCGTCGAAAATGGGGTAATCGAGCGTTGTGGGCCCATACATGCCCTTGAACACGAGGCGGAAAGAGTGCTTCTTGGTGGCTTCACTACGGCTGGCGCCACCAACAATTTGCACGCCGGCATCGACCTGGAAGAGGGTCGAACCGTCGGTATTGATCCACTCGACCGACGCAGGTTTCTCCCAATCCGCTCCCTGAGAGCGCGGATTGGAGTAGATACCGGTCACGCCGAACATGTCTTCCACGGAAGTCACGATCGAGATGGTCGGAACCGCCCGCATGTCATCCATGATCGTAGCGCCGTAGGTGGCATGATTGACAACTCTCGAGTCCATCGCGTAGTTAGCGAGCGTGCCCTTCCAGTCAGGGGGGAAGCCATCGGGATTGGCTGGCTGTTGGAGCACGTCTTCAAGGAAGATATACGTATGCGTATCGGTGTTGGTGGGCGCGTAGCTGGGTTTGACGGCCACGGCGCGCACGACCGTCGTCGTGGTGATCGAAATGGGGGCGGTATACAACGTCGCATCGGCGTGGATGCTCCCGTCGGACAGGAGCGGACTGGTTCCGTTCGTCGTGTAGTAAATCTGCGCGCCCGCGGTGTCCGAGCTGATCACCAGGTTGAACGGTTCGGTGTAGAAACCCCGGTCGTGATCGAACGAGGTGTCTTCCACGTAACGCCACCATTCTTCGGTGTTGGTCTGCCCGGGGGTGGCCTCGGCGAAATGCTGCCGCATCGGCTCGCTTCTCGTGGCGATCAGCTTCGGGCTGATCAGGAAGTCGCTGTCGGAGACGCCGAAGTTCAACCCGTGGATCGCCAGCACGTTGGCGCCTTCCCGAAGCAGGCCCAGGTGTGGGGTGAGATCGATTTCCTCGTAGACGACGGCCTCTGAGTCGGGGTGAACCGCGGCGGCGGATGAATTCCACGCCAGTGTCACCGGTTCATTGCGTTGGGCGACCTGTACGCCGTTGAGGTACGCGACAAATCCGTCGTCGTACATCATGCTAAGCGCCAGCGTTTCCATCCCCGAAAGCTCTTCGGAACCGGTAAACTCAATACGCGTCCAAAGCGATGGATTGACGCCCAGCATTTTCCCCTCGCCCACGTCGGTGGCGATAATGTCCTCGAACGCCTGCTGATTGTCGCTGAAGCCGATGCCCGTGGTCGTGTCAGTAACCACGCCGAACGGTACGGTTATGCCTGGGTTCTCCATGCCCTTGGTCGATTCGCTGTTCGCCTGGAAATCCGAGGCCGTATCGCCATCGGACGATCCGGCGCGCCTGACCAGCCCTCCTCCGCTGACGGGCTGGCCGAACAGGCGCAAATCGAAACCGATGTCCGAACTGGTCGCGCTTGTCTGGTGAATGGAGGCGGCAATCGTGTGCGTCCCGGCGCCGAGATCCGAGATGGATAGCGTGGCCGTACCGTTTTCGTTACCGACCCCATTAGTAAAGATAAAGTAGGTATCTTGCTTAGGGAGCGAGAAATTGTTTCTCGCCACCTCCACACCGTCGATGTAGATCACCCCGCCGTCATCGCTGAGGAGTTCAATCCCCACGTTCTCCATGTTGTCGGTGAGCGTAAACTCGCTGCGGAAGTAGGCGGTGTACCGCTTACCGGGGTCGGGCTGACCAATGTGGGTCGCAACCCCCCCCATGCCAATACCACCGTAGCCCAGGATTGCCGGGCCCGACGCCGAAAACACAGGCCCGTCATAGCCCGTCGGCTGCATCCAAGTGCTGTTAAAATCGGGATCCGACACTGCCGGATCGGTCGCATTCAGGGGATGCAGGTAGTTCCATGTGCTCCCAAACTCGATGGCGTTTTCCACAGGCCCGGGCACACCTCCACCGGTGATATCCACCCCGTTTCCGCTCCACTGACCGCCCACGGTAATGTGGTCATCGCCACCGTAGCTGATGTCCAGCAAGGCGATCTCGGCCTCCGTGTAGCCCCATACCACGAAGTCCATCACCTCGACCTCGGCGCCCCCTTCGTCAACCACCATCGCCCACCCGGGCCCCGCGGCTGTCCAGTAGATCGGTGCGCCCCAGTAGTTGTCGCCCGCGCTGTCGGTTTTGTAGAGGATCTCGCCGGGAGCGATTGAATCGGGCAGTTGCCACTGCATCGCGTTGACGCTGTTGATACCAACCGAACCGTTGTTGACCAGGACGGTCAAGTCAGGGTTGTTCACTGAACTGATGGAAGCGTTCTGAATCTCGACGAACTTCGTACCATCGGTACTGATTTCCGTAATGACGATGTCCGCGGGTCCGAAGACCATCGCGTCGGTCCATTCCGAGTCGTCGAAGTCGACGGCGGTCCAACCCTGCTCGCCTTCGTCCTCGCCCGTGGGCAGCAAGCCCGCGTCGCCGGCGGTCGGAACGAGATATGAAAGCTTCGCCCCCTCGCCAACCAGCGTATCCCACGGATCGCTATCGAGATAGATGCCGTACGAAATGTCCGTGAACTGCTCGGGGTAGTCCTCGTATCCATGCTCGATCGTCACCCCGTCGGGCCTGACCAGCAGAACGCTCTCGTCTTCCTTGCTCAGTGAGAAGTTGGTGTGGTAGTACGTCCCGTCGTGGTACGGATAGTCCTCATCGTCCTGTCCGGAGGCGAAGACCACCATGTACCCGCCGGGAGCAATCGTGATATCCGGATCCGGAGTCGCGTCGGGAAACCGCCACTTGTCCAGATTACCGCTTTTGTCGGTGAGATACCATCCGTCAAGGGTGACAGGAGCGTCGGTTGGGTTGTGTATTTCGATCCAGTCGGAGGATTCGCCGTCTCCATCGAGCAGCGTTGCGCCGTTGGAGGCCATGAACTCGGTGATGAGGACATTTCCGGAAAGCAGCAGGCGCGGCTCAAGCGCCTCAAAGACCGGTAAGCTCCGACTGTGGGTTCCTACACTTTCCATATAGTCCAGCTACCTCACCAAACAAGAGCAGGCACACACAAATCACAAGCGCAACCGCAGCGCTCACTATACCTCCTGACCACGCTAGTTCATATTGTACCATGGATTAGCAAATTACCAGTTAGATTTTTCGTCGAAATTGTGGGAAAAATCATTCGCGATTAAACCTGCAGACAAAGGCGGTTACATCGAAAATGATATTCCCGGAAGGTTGGCAAGACAGGTCAGTCAGGATTTGCAGGATTTTGCGTCGCCGACTTCGGCTTCGAGTGCGCCGATGAGATGGTCGAGATGTCCCTTGAGAGCTTCGTATGCCCCGGCGGCCTGGCTCAGGTCGCCGCTGCGTCCGATGCTCTCGAGGGCCTGTGCAGCGTCCAACGTTTTTCGGGCGTCGACGATACCAACGGCGCCCTTCAGGGCATGAGCGGTTTCGGCTACTCGAGCCGGATTGCCCTGTCCAATCGCCCGGGCGACGTCCGCGAGCATATCGGGACCGTAATCGAGGAACGTCCGCATCGTTTCCAGGAGTATCTCCTCATCGCCTCCCACCCGTTTCAGGGCCTCTCTGCGATTGAAGAGAGTCTCAGTCCCGGCCTGGCGGGCAACAGGGGGTGCGTTCCGATCATGGAGGGACTCGGAGATTGTCCCGGCGACCTGTGGAGGGGCAGATAGTGCGAGAACTTCCTCGATGGTATCGAACAATGCCTCCTGGCTGATGGGCTTGGGAAGGTATCCGTCCATTCCGTAAGCCAGATACTTCTCCCGGTCGCCCTTGAGGGCGTGTGCGGTCATTGCGATAATTGGAATGTGTCCACCGACGATCTTCTCACGCCGACGAATGGCAGTGGTAGCAGCTTCGCCACCCATCACGGGCATCTGGATATCCATGAAAACAAGATCGAACTGACCGGACTTCAGCGCATCGAGCGCCTCCTGCCCGTTGTCGACCACCGTGACATTGTGTCCTCTCCTGGACAGCAGGTTTGCCGCCAGTTTCTGGTTGATCAGGTTGTCCTCGGCAAGCAAGACGTTGAGGTTTTTCTGTTCCTGCACGCTGTACTTTGTGACCAGTTGCGCATCTTCAGGGTTTTCGGTCCTTGAGATTCCAAGGGCTGTGGTAATCACATCGAGGAGTTCCGGGCGGGAGATGGGTTTGGTCATGTATCCGGTAATACCGAGTTCCTTGCACTGGACCCCGTCGCCCCGCCGCCCCATTGAGGATAACATCAGCACAGTAGTGTCTATCTCGTCGAGTTGTCCGATCTGCCGGGCGACTTCAAACCCGTCCATTTCCGGCATGTGCGCATCGAGGATAACCAGCGGGACCGAACCGCCGATGTCGTGGGCGAGTTTTAGCGCGTCAATGGCTCCGCGACCGGTATCGCAAAGAGTGGGGTTCATGCCCCACCCGGTCAGTATTCCCTGGAGGATTTGCCTGTTGATCTCGTTATCGTCTACGACCAGGACGCGCATTCCGACCAGTTCGTCTACCGGCAGGGACGCCGGAGCATGAGTTTCGCTGTTTCCCGAGATCCCGAACAACCCGGTGAAGTGGAAGCTGCTGCCCCGCCCGTCATGGTCCTGGACCCACATCCGACCGCCCATGAGTTCGACCAGCCTGGCCGATATCGCCAACCCCAGGCCCGTGCCTCCGTATTCTCTTGTGGTCGAAGTGTCCGCCTGCTCGAAAGCGCCGAATATCTTGTCTCGCTTCTCCGCAGGAATCCCGATACCTGTATCGCGAACCTCAAAGTGCAGTTCGACTTCGCCAGCGGCGTGCGATTCGACCCCGACACCCACATAGACGTACCCTTCGGGAGTGAATTTGATCGCGTTATTAACCAGATTGACCAGGATTTGGCGAAGCCTGCCCGGGTCGCCGTGGAGCAGATCGTCAACATCGCCGTCAATATTGAACAGCAGCTCCAGGCCCTTTTTGTTGGCCTTCATGGCAAGAGACCGTATGACCCCCGAAACATTTTCGTAGAGCCTGAAGTCGATCGGGTCGATCTCAATCTTGCCCGCCTCGACCTTCGAGAAGTCCAGTATGTCGTTGATAACCGCCAACAGCGAGTTGGCGGACTCCATAACCATAGACAGATACTGGCGCTGCTCTTCGTCCAGATCGGTATCGAGCGCCAGTTCGGTCATTCCCAGCACACCGTTCATGGGGGTGCGAATCTCGTGGGACATGTTGGCCAGGAATTCGCTTTTGGCCTGGCTGGCGGTCTTTGCAGCTTCGGCCAGTTCCGTGGTCTGTGCAATCGCGACCGCCAGTTCACGGTTTATACGTTCGGCCTCTTCTTTGGCTTCGAGCAGTTCGACGGTGCGGTCTTGCACGCGCTGTTCGAGTGTCTCGTTCAGTGTGGCCAGTTCCCTTTCTGTTTTTTGGCGTGCAGCAACCTCATTGTTGAGCACCCGGATCTTGTCGCGAATAGCTTTCCGCATGCCCACAAAACTCCGCGACAGAATACCCAGTTCGTCTTTCGAGTCCAGGTTGCGAATGTCGCAGTCGAGATTACCGCCGGCCATTTCGGAAGATGCTACGGTCAACGTTCTGATTGGGCGGAGGATTCTGGTTACGGTCAGCGACAGAAACACGATTGCGGCAACGGTGACTATCGCGAAAGTGCCCATCAGAAGATTGCGAAACTGGTTCAGTGCCGCATACTTGACATCCGCGGGCACGTCATAGACCACGGTCCAGTTCCATCCGGAAGCTTTCTTGAAGATATACCATCTGTCCCCGCCCGCATGTTCTTCAAGGAACTCGCCGTTCCCTGATTCAAGCATGCGCGGTACCGCATGCGTGTAACCATGGGTTCTCCCATGAAGTTCGAGCCCCAACACAACGGTTCCCGTGGAATCGATAATCAATGGGTGGGTTTCCGACTCGGGTTTGTAATACTTGCGGCCCAGGGTCTTCAGAAGCGATTTCCTGAAGCCCTCTTCATAGGCCTCCATCATACCGGTCTTCTCGAGTTGCCGGTATTTCAGATCAATTGTGTCGGCTATTTCGGATATCTTCTGGGCGTAGACGGCAGTCTGCCACTTGTCGATGATCCTTCGCAACTGCATGTTGGCAAGGACAACGATTATCACCGCGACAAGACATAGAGCGACTACAATTCGCAGTTGCAACCTTAGATTGATAGATCGCTTGAGCACGCGCTACTCCGAAGTCACCAGCTCTGCCGATTCGATCAATTTTATGGGAAAAACTACACGGAGTTTCTTGGCGATTGGCATATTCAGGTATATCCTGGCCTTTGTGTTTGTAGCTACCGGAATATCCGCCGGGGAACACCCGGCGAGTATTTTCAATGCCGTCCGACCGGCCCACTGGCCCTGTTCGCCTGATGCCTTGACGAACCCGATCAGGGCATACGGTGTGATCCAGTCTTCCACGCAGCCGGTGGGAACTGCCGTATGCTCCGTAACAAACTTAGCGGCCTGAGCCTTTTCCTCAGCGGTCTTCAGGAAAGACGGTGGAGCGATGATCAGCATGTCCACTTCGCTCTGGAGGCGTTTAAATGCGGACTTCCACTCCTCGAAAGTCTCAACGAAGACTTCCTTTTCGAGGGAGACATTGAACTTGCTCCTGTAGTTGTCAGCTTCCTTGTGGTTCGAAAGGTTATCCGCACCCAGAAGACCGATTCTGGAGCCCGAAGCGTATTTACCCATCTCCTTCAACAACTGGGGGATCAGCGAGACCTCGAGCATTCCGGTGACATTGCTGCAAGGGAACCCGTATGCCGAGCACTCCCAGTTAACCCCGCAGAATACGAAGGGGGTTTCCGCGTTCCTGAAGAAAGGAACCACCACGTACTTGGAGGCATTATCGTCAGCAACGATAACCAGATCGGGCTTCCATGAGTCGATGACGGTTTTGGTCTTCCAGGCCGCCTGCTCTATGAACTCCTCGGAGGTATTACGCTTGGTGTCCATTCGAACCACTCTTAACTCCACCGTGTCGCCCAACGTGTTGGCGATGTCATTCTCGTCCAGCGTAATGTGGAATTCTCCAAGCATCCCGGAGATGATCCCCTCGCTCCAGGGGTATCCCTTGTGGTACGAGTCGACGAACAGAACCTTCTTCCCGGCCCCCAAACCCACCGCTGCGGGCTCCCTGTTGTCTTGTCCGGGTGAGGCATCCGCTGAATCGGGGGTCCGCTCGTTGCACCCGGTCAAGGAAAGAACCGCAATAACCGAAACGATTGTCGCAACGAGTGTTATCGACCTGACTGTCATGATACTCTTCATTGCGGGCTCCTTTCTGCAGCGATCAGCACCACCGGAAATTGGCGGTTGATTACCGCATACCACACGCTGATCCCATGCCGGGGATCTACAACTATTGTCTGTTTCGGAGCGTAAAGGTAGCAGCTTGAGTAAGATCGATAATATCCGTGGGGTTCTTCTCTGCATTCAGGACAAAGGGAGTTGCGGGCGGCACAATGGCGCTGGTCGACAAACCCATGATCCGAACCTGCATGGACCTTCGCCCGGCAGAGAAAAGACTGGAACTGAACTCTATACCCCGGTGTTTATGATGCTGAAGTAGAGGGCGTCTTCGGTGAATACTGTTGATCCGTCCTTCATGGACTCCAGGACGAGATACAGTTTCCGCTGCCGACGCTTCGACTTCGGTGCTGTAAACTCGATTGTCCGCGTGGTGTGGAATCCGGGTTGCACTTCGAACGGGCCGATGACGCCGCCTTTTACAACCACCTCGCCTGTGGGACTGTCCCAGCGAGCCGACCAGCGAAGAGACATCCGCTTGCCCTGCAGGGCGCCATTGAACACCTCGATCTTCCTGCCCACCGAGGCACCGGTCTTATACTCCGGGATGTATCCGGGCCAGGGCAGCGAACCATCGCCGATTTTCCGCTTCGCCAGCAATGCGACGGTATAACTGGTCCCGCGCGGCGTGACGGGCTGCTTCCTGCGAATCGCGTGGTCGATCAGCAGGAAAGGATGGAGGCTCTTCTGGGTGAAGCTTACTACCGGCGATCTCCAGCCGTTAACGCCGTCGGTGCGGTCGGGGGCGTTGTTGGCCTTCCAGGCGTGCCGGGCGTGGCTCATCCCTTCGAGAAAATTGGGCCAATAGTTAATCCAACTCCACGGGCTGAAATACGCCCAGTCCTTCATGCGGAACTCGCGGGCGGCAAAGGCGAACTGCGCCATCTCGTCGGTGCCCCAGGCGCATTCGCCCATGCCTCGGATGAAACTCCTGCCCGCCTCTATCGCGCGATAGTGACGCATGAGCACCGCCCTGCCGCCCTTGGGACCCACAATTACATTCGGCGCGTTTCCCTGACGATCGAAACTTATCGGGCGAGTATCGTCTTCCAACCTTGCCGCGTCGATGAGTTTATGCCATCCCTTCTGGCGGATGTCCTGGACTTCGTTGAACACCGAATACCGCGCCACGCTCGGGTGGTTTCGGCAATGTCGCACCAGCGCCCGGACGACTTTGGGCGTGACGTCGGGATTGTAAACGGATGTGCGATTGCCCCAGATCGGAGATTCGGGCATGAGCATGAAGCCCACTTCGTCGGCCGCTTGCATCATGTACTCGGTAGGCGTCGAGCAGCATATCCGGTTCATGTTCATGCCTATCCGCATGTACCGCTTCCACGTCTCGGGGCAGCCGAGGCGCTTAACGGCCGGATCGGGCCGGGCGAACGCCGCCGAAGTCGAATAGCAGTCGTAATACGACATCTGTGACTCACAGGTCGAGTCGGAATACTGGTTCACGCGCACGGAGTTGACGGTGTAGTAATACTTGCCCTCGCCCCACTGAACGAACCCGAAACGCCGGCGATACTTATGTGCGACCCGCCCGTCGCGCCGCATCTCGAGGTCGAAATAGTGCAGGCGGGCCTGGTAGTCTTCGCGGAACGGAATGTTAGGCCACCAGTAACTCTTGGCGCCCAGGGACCACTTGACCGGCCCGATCAACACTTTCTGCGCACTGCCGGCGGGGATCTCGCACGTCGCGGACGGGATGGCGGGATACTTCCAGTTGTCTTCGTTCCACGACGACAGCTTACCGGCCAGGGTCACTGTGACATTCTTGCCAGTGCTGTTATTGACCCGCGCCCAAGCCTTTAGGCTCTTGTCGCTGACCGAGGGTGTCACAAACATGTCACTAATATAGACCGGCGGATATACCGCCATCTTGATCGAAACGGTGATGCCGTACGCCTGTTTGGTATTGCCCGCCCAACGATTCCAGAACTTCGATCCGGCGGGGAAGTCGAACCCGACCGGTACGGAACAGGCCTTGCCCTTCCCGTCAGGCCCGTGATAGTGGCGGCGGTGGTATGCCTTGACCTTGAGGGCGTGCTTCCGGCCGGGAGTTACGAACTTGGTGATATCGGCGTCGAACGGGACCTGCGGACCGGCGTGGGCAGCCGCTAACTTGCCGTCGACGTAAACTTCCGCTCCGTAGTTGACCGCCCCGAAGAGAATCTTTGTGACCTGGTCTTCCGCGATCTTTGGCACGTCGATCTTCCGCTCGTAGATCACGTGGTCGCTGACATCTGCCATGGTGTCGATGCGGGGCGACTGCATGTCGGAATTCCACCCCCCGCCGGGGACCTTTATCGCGCGGGAGCCCGCGCTGTCTACGCTCAGAGTCCACGCCGTATCGGAAGCCAGATCAACTTCCATCGCCCACACCGCCCGCGAGGCAAGCAGCATCAACGCGATACCGGCGAGAAGTTTGCTCATTGCGGTTCTCCAGGCACTTACCTCTTGACTCGGGCGCCGCCGCCTGCGATCAGGTTCTCCACTTCGACGAGGGTGGCCATCGTCGTGTCGCCCGGTGTGGTCATCGCCAGGGCGCCGTGGGCTGCGCCGTACTGGACCGCCTCGGCGGGGCTCTTGTCGGCCAGCAACGCATATATCAGGCCCGAGGCGAACGAGTCTCCCCCGCCGACGCGATCGTAGATTTCCAGGTCCACCCGCACGTCGGCCTGGTGGGTCTCGCCGTCGGCCCAGCAGACGGCGCCCCAGTCGTTCACGCCGGCGGTCTTGACGCCCCGCAGCGTGGTGGCGACCATCTTGAAGTTGGGGTATTCGCCGGCGGCGCGGGCTATCATCTTCATGAAATTCGTCGGATCGAGCTTCGAGCAGTTCTCGTCGAGGCCTTCGACGGAGAAGCCAAGGGCCTTGGTGAAGTCCTCCTCGTTGCCGATCATCACGTCGACGAGCGGTGCGATTGCGCGGTTTACTTCTATCGCCCTGTCCGAGCCTCCGTAAGCCTCCCACAGACTCGGGCGGTAGTTAAGGTCGTAGCTGACGATCGTCCCGTTGGCGCGGGCGGTCTGCATGGCCTCGATCGCCACCTCCGGAGTATGCTCACCCAGCGCCGCGAATATCCCCCCGCAGTGGAACCACCTGGCGCCCTGCCTCAGGAAAATCGCGTCCCAGTCGATGTCGCCGGGCTTGAGCTGCGACACGGCGGTGTGACCGCGATCCGAACAGCCCACCGCCCCGCGAACGCCGAATCCCTTCTCGGTGAAGTTCAAACCGTTGCGCGCCGCCCGCCCCAGACCGTCAAACCCGACCCACTTGACGTGCGAAGTATCCACACCGCCCTGGTCGATCAGGTCTTCCAGCAGGCGCCCGACGGGATTGTCGACGAAGGCGGTGACGACGGCCGTCCGCATACCAAAACACTTGCGCAGCCCGCGGGCGACGTTGTACTCGCCCCCGCCTTCCCAAACACGAAAGTTGCGGGCGGTGCGTATCCGCCCGTCGCCGGGGTCCAGGCGAATCATTATCTCGCCCAGCGACACCTCGTCCCACATGCAGTCTTCAGCGGGCCTTAAGCTCAGTCCAGCCATCGAAGGAATCCTTTCAAATTGCAGATGAGTTACTTGAACTTCACGTCGTGTGTTTGTCCGGCTTTCAGTTTAACCGTTGCGGGCCCGTCTATCTGCTGTCCTTCAGGCGGGCGCAATTTGTGCGCTGAGTCTATTGTAGCTTTGAGCCTGGCGGAGGCGGCCTTACCGTTTTTCCACACGATGTCGACCTGAAGACCGCCGCGCGCCCGCAGGCCGGTGACCTTACCGTCAGGCCAGGCTTTCGGCAGCGCCGGAAGGAACCGGACGGCGCCGGCGTGGCTTTGCAGGAGCATTTCGGCGATACCCGCCGGTCCGCCGAAGTTCGCGTCGATCTCGAATGGCAGCGGGCGCCCCGACCAGCACTGGTCGAACATGTTGGGGTTCATGTTGTCGCCGAGCAG
>JADHXQ010000100.1 GCA_016782885.1 Phycisphaerae bacterium
ATCAAGCCGTGCAATCTCAAATGAATCGCCGTTGTCGTCGTGCCGTTCAATTCCAAATCCCAAATCCCAAATTCCAAATAAGAAGGTCATATTCAGCAAACTTTCGGGGAGCGGTAACGATTTTCTTTGTATGGACAATCGCGATGGGCGGTTTGATGAGATTCTTGTTTCCCGCGAACGGTTGGCGCATTTCACGCGTACGCTGTGCCGGCGCGGATTGGGGGTCGGCGGAGACGGTATTGTCTTTGCAACCGAGCCGGAAATCGAAGGGGTGGCCGACATAGCAGCCAAGTTCCTGGAGATGGACGGTACGGAATCTACGCTGTGCGGTAACGGGACGGCGTGTTTCGTGCGCTGGGCGGTGGCGCAGGGGATCGTGGGCGACGGTGAGGTTCGCGTCCTGACGGCCGCCGGCGTGGTGCTCGGTCAGAATCTCGACGACGGATACACGCGGGTCTGCATCCCCCTGCCCGAAGAGAAGCGGACGGACCTGAAGGTCCAGGTCGACGGCGAGCTGGTGAACTGCGATTACATCGTCACCGGATGCGAACACCTGGTGGTATACGTTGATGATGTTGACATGGCGCCGGTCGGGCGTCTCGGTCCCCTGCTGCGGCATCACGAGTGTTTCGACCAGCCGCGTGGAGTGAACGTGAACTTCGTGCAGGTACTCTCCGCCGGCGAACTTGCGATCCGGACGTACGAGTACGGCGTGGAGGCCGAAACGCTGGCATGCGGTACGGGCTCGGCGTCGGCGGCGATTCTGGCGGCGAGGCGATTCGGCTGGGGCGCCGAGTATACGAGCAACGACCGCCCGGTGCGCCTCCGCACGCGAGGCGGAGACGTGCTGAGGGTGTACGTGGGCATGGATGAAAGCGACAAGGTAACCGACCTGTGCCTCGAGACGCTGGTGCGATGCAGCTACTCGGGGACGCTGTGTCCGGACCTGGCGACACTTGCGATGCGTCCATTTTAGAGCAGGAACCGGCGCCATGGAATTGATCAGCATTGACCAGAACAGCCACACCTTCTGGGATGTCCTGCCCAAACTCCAGGCGCTCGCAAGTGGCGGGTATTCAGCCTGTCACAGCATCGAAGATATCGACGTGGCGTTCACGTCTATCGGGGCGCAAGTCGACGATGAAACCGCGGAGGCGGAAATGCGGATGGCGCGCGAGCGATTTTATCGCGGCGGGGCGGCGGACTGGGGAGCGGCGATATTCTACTTCAGCTTCCTCGGGCGCCAACCGGTCGAAATCCGCCGGTTCGAACCGTTTACCGGGATGAAGACCAACGTGCTGTCCGGGAAGCTGGGCTGCTCGGTTGACGGCCTGTACGACCGGTTCTCGCCGAGCGACAACTGGCAGCTTATCGCCCCGAGCTACTTCCAAAGTCGCGGCCTGCACCGCGTGATCGGCGACCTGGACGTATCGCAGACGGCGGGGTTCCTCGGCGAGATGATCGATATCGCCCGCCGGGACATGCTCGATGCGTTTCCGGCCGATGAGTCCCGCCGGCGCGTCCAGCGATGGATCGACGGTCAGCGAAGCGTGCTGGCCGAGCTTCTCGATACCGCCGGCGATGGAAAACTTGTCGAGCTTTACCGCCGATGGCTGGGTCGATACGTGCAACCGCCGATATCGCTGGGGCTCACCTCGGAGCTTTTCGCCTGCGGGCATGACGCCGCCCAGACGGCGCTGCTGGAGATATTCACCGCCCGATACGACATCGCGGCTGATTTGTACAACTCCGCGATCGCCGAAACGCATCAACCGCTCCGCCCGCTTGACGTCGGGCGCGGCGAGCTGCCGTTCTTCGCCACTATCCAGCGCGACGGGCACATGGTTCGCGGCGGCGCGAGTCTGGTCGGCGGCGGTTTGCAGATCGCCGATATGCATTTCGACCTGCTGAGCGGCGGGCGGATACCAGTCGACAAGTTCAGGGATGCGGGCGTTATCGCGCTGGCGGGCAAGGCGATGGTGCTTGTGATGCAGGCGCGTATCGGCCCGGCCGGGCGGGCGCTGGCGCTGCCCCACCGCGGTTCGCTGTACATGCCCGCGTCGAACCGCCTGGCGGGGAAACTCAGCGAAGCGGGCCTGATGCCCGGAGATCTCCAGCCGATCGTGCGAGTTCGCCTCGGGTTCCTCGACGCCCTGAAGACCATCGAAACGCCGATCCGCCTGCCGGAGTATCTAAGAGGCGCGATGGATGCAGACGTTGTACCCGCCAGACGCCTCGGCGCCGAGTGGCGAGGGTTGGTCGCCGGCGCCCGGGAGCGGTTGGAATCTTTCCGAACGGATGACGGGCGACGGAGGTGGCGGCAGCGTACACAGGGCCCGCTGCTTGAAGAGATAGATCATCTTGACCGCGAGCGGCGCGACCTTGCCCAAACGGACCCCAAAGGCCCGGAAATCCGCCGCCTGTCGAAGCAAAGCAGGCAGCTCGACGCACGCATCTCCGAAGCCGCCGTCAAGCAGATCGCCGGCGACCTGCATACGGTCGAACTCGATTACTGGGACTCGCGCGGCGCGGTCTGGCCTTGGGCGATCGCACTGGGCGGCGATGATTTCTATAATAATCTCATCGCAAACGCCCGAATCTACACTGAAACGTAAAGTGAGAGAATGAGGAAATCGCAGCGTATACGACAGCATTACCAACCGCGGATCGACACCGGGCGGGAAAACTACGATGTGCTCGACTGGTCCAGCGCCGAGGCCCAACAGGCCCGGTTCGCCGTGCTGGTTGACAACGTCCCGCTCGACGGGCGCACGCTGCTGGATGTCGGATGCGGGCTGGGCGATCTGTGGGCGTATCTCAAGGGGCGCGCTATCTCGGTGGATTACTGCGGCGTGGACCTGCTGCCCGAGATGACCGCCTCCGCCGCCGCCGGGAACCCCGATGCCCGATTCGTATGCGGAGACATCTTCGATCCCGACGGTTGCGCCATGGGCATCGGAGGGAATTTCGACGTGGTGTTCTGCTCGGGAATGCTGAATCTGGACCTGGGCAACAACGCCAAATTCCTGCCCAAGGCGCTGCGGAGGATGCTGGAACTTTCGCAAGAGCATATGGTCGTGAACCTCCTGCACTCCCGCAGCAAAATGCGATATCAGCACTGCGCATACTACGATCCGGAGATAGTGATGAAAATTCTGGAACCAATGGGTTGCCAATTGCGTCTAATAGACGATTACCTGCCCAACGATTTTACGGTAATATGTGGCACAATTGGCTTTTGATCCGATATAATCAGGGAGTTGCAGCCGCAGACACCCTCTGCGTGAATCTGCATCGTTTGAAGGAGTTGGAACTATGAGACACTTCACTGTCGCAGCCTTGGGCACAATGCTTCTCCTGGCGGTATCGCCGGCGGCCTGGGGCGCCGCGAAAGCTGAATCCGGCGGAACGATCGAGCTGACGTATGACGCCGGCGGCGCCTCGAAAGCCATGACGCCGGCCTGGGCGATAGGCTACTATAACAATCGTTTCAGCGTGGGCAGCTCTTCGTCCCTGGGGATCAGGGTCGCCGGGACGACAGTCAAGACGTCGGCCCGCGTCAGCGGGAGAACTGTCTACCTGGGTTTCGACCGTAACGGCGACGGGACCATTTCGAATACCGAGTGGGCTTCGATCCCCCGCACCAAAACGATGCTGATATCCGGTAAGACCGGCGATCAATCGTATGTCATCCGCCTGGTGGACATCGTCGCGAGATACAACAGGACCAGCGCGACCTGCTGGGGCCAGGTGCTGATCCGCTCGAGCATGAAAGGCACGTTGGGCGGGATCCCGGTGCGTATCCTCGACGATGACATGGATGGCCAGTTTACCCAGAAGGTGTCCGCACGCGGTAGCGATGCGATCCTGATCGGCGGCAGCAATGCGGCTGTCCCGCTGAGATCGATGCACCGGATCGGCAAAAACTTCTACCGCCTGAAGGTGGCGTCCGACGGATCGAGCATCGATTACGAGCGAGTGGCGGACACCGCCGTCGGGCAGGTGAGGGCTGTGTTCCCCGCCAATACGCTGCAGTCCCTGGTCCTCGTCGGTAAGGACAGCGCCTTTGACGTCAGGACCGACGGTCTGGCGGGGATACCGCCCGGCAGCTACTCTCTGGCATACGGGGTGGTCTCCCGCAGTAAGGCGGCGTTAACCTTCCGGTCGGGAACGGGACTTGCCGCCACGCCTCAGTACGATATCAAGGACGGAATGATAAACACCCTCCGGATCGGAAAACCGTTTCGCCTGGATTTCCGGGCCGGCTACGCGAAGGGCAAGGTCCGATTGTCGGCGTCCACGGTATCGATAGTCGGATCGGGTTCGGAAGTCTACGGGCCTCTGGACTTCACTGAAGGGGGCAATATCAGACCCCCGGCGGTAACCATGTTGAACGGTAGGCGAGTTGCCTCATCGACTACCATGAAGTATGGCTGAGGCGGTGTATGTTCGTACACAGGGAGTGTACCAAGAGGCGCATCGGCGGATAGCACGAGAGTCGCGGTAACAGTGACAGCCCCCGTACTCGGGAAACTCATCGGCGTCAAGACGCTCAAGCAGATTGCGTCCCGGGAAATTGTCGACCCGAACAGCGGAAAACCGGCCGTCATCACCACGCCAATGAGCAAATAATCCGCCTGCCTGAACGACAGGCGAGAGTACAGAATCTCAACGAGCAGGCCCGCGGAATAACGCCGCGGGCCTGTTTTGTGGGTAATGGGCAATGTTCCGGGTTCTCTGAAGTGACCCGGCCGGATCACTTCAGTGAATCCGGAAACCACTCGTACCGCCCACCAATGTCTTCTCATAGTAGACGTACCCGGGACAGCCCTCACTCCAAATTACGGCGTCGCTACAAGCGCGCATAAGTGCAAAGACGCAAGATCAATAGTTTTGAAAACACATCACGCCGGCGATCGGATCAATCAGATCGCCGGCGTTCGTTTTAGACCCAGGATTACCGCATCTCTTGACTTCTGAATATGGCGCCAGTATCATCCAAGTATGGGCACCATGCCAATCAACTTTGAATGGGACAGCGACAAGGCTCAAACCAATCTGTCCAAGCATGGCCTTTCATTTGAAGTAGCATCCACGGTATTCGCCGATCCCTTGTCACTGACCATTATTGACCCGCTGCATTCATCCGGCCAGGAAGAAAGATTCATCACGATAGGAACGTCATATCAGGGGGCGCTTATCATTGTGATCCATTGCGATCGAGGCGAAAATATAAGAATCATCAGTGCGCGGCGAGCAACAAAACGCGAAAGAAGAACCTATGAAAACGAAACGATCAGATAGTGGGACGGACATGCTGAAAGAGTACGACTTTTCCAAGGGCACGCGCGGAAAATACGCTGAAAGGTATGCGCAAGGGTGCAACGTCGTCGTTCTGGACCCGGAAGTGACGAAGGAGTTTCCGGACTCCAAAAGCGTCAACGACGCCCTTAAGTCCCTGGCCCACATTATCAGATCTCACCAAGAGACCGCAACCGGGTAATTGATGAGGCTGCCGGCTCTTGGCAGATTGGTTCTGCGGCGTCGCCGACACTGCGTATAACCGCAAAGACGCAAGAGTGACAATCTTGAAAACGCATCACGGGGCGGCCTGTTCATCGGGCCGCCCCGTTTCTTCTTGTGTGCGCGGCATGGCGCTACCGCAAATGGTTCGGGTCACTGCATGCACTTGCAGATGGCCTCCAGCAGTCCGGTTCGGATCGTGATGTCGGCCAGAGAAAGCGCGCCGATAATCCACATAACCACTCCGACGCTCCTGAGCCGACCGGTCGCGGCGGTCAGCACGATGTGCGCCACAAACCCAAACGCCAGCCCCGTGCTTATCGAGTATGTCAGCGGCATGAGTACGATCGTCAGGAAGGCGGGCATCGCCACGGTGAAGTCCGACAGGTCGATCTTGCGAATGCTTCGGAACATGAAAACGCCGACCATGATCAGCGCCCCGGCCGTCGCGAACGGCGGAACGATTCCGATCAGCGGCGTGAGGAAGAGCGCCGCCAGGAACAGCAGACCCGTAACCACCGACGCCAGGCCCGTCCGCCCGCCTTCGGCAATGCCCGCGCCGGACTCGATGTACGTGGTGGTGGTGCTCGTGCCCAGCATCGCCCCGGCGACGGTCGCGATCGCGTCGGCCTGCAGCATCCTGTTGATCTTCCGGATCCCCCCGGAGCTGTCGATCAGTCCGGCTTCGTGGCTGCAGGCGACTATCGTGCCCACCGAATCGAACAGGTCGACGAACATGAACGAGAATATCGCGCCGACAAGCGAAATGCGCATCGCGCCGAGAATGTCGAGCTTCATTGCAACCGGCCAGATGGACGGAGGCGCTGAAACCACGCCGTTTTCGCTCAAGGCCGAAACGTCCACCTGCCCGGCAAAGACGCCGATTACCGTGGTCAATATGATGCCTGTCAGAATCGCCCCCCTGACCTTGCGAACCGTCAGCACGCACATGACCGCCAGGCCCAGTATGCCCAGGCCCACTTTCGCGTCGAACGCACCCAAGCCCACCAGCGTGGCTGGATTGTCCACGATGACCCCGAGCTTCTGCAGACCGATGAACGTGATGAACAGCCCAATCCCCGCCGCGGCGCCAAGGCGAAGCGACAGCGGAATGGCGGCCACAATCTTCTCGCGCGCGCCGACCAGCGTCAGCAGCAGGAACACCACTCCCGACAGGAACACCACGCCGAGGGCCTGTTCCCAACTGACCTTGTGTCCGATGACGAGCGTATACGTGAAGAACGCGTTGAGCCCCATCCCCGGCGCCATCGCGAACGGGACGTTGGCCCACAGTCCCGCCAGCAGCGTTCCCAGTGCCGCGGCGAGTATGGTGGCGCCTATCAGGGCGTTTTTGTCCATGCCTGTTTGGGACAGGATGTCCGGATTAACGAAGATGATATAGCTCATCGTCAGAAACGTCACCGCGCCGGCGATAACCTCGCGCCTGGCGCTGGTGCCCCGCGCCTTGAGTTCAAATACCTTCTCAAGCATGCTTTCTCCCTATTCGCCTGCGTTTGGGCGGCGATAATCTTACGGAGATTATGCCCATATCTCACCCGCCTGCAAGCCGGGCCCTTTGAAGAACGCGGATTCCTTTCAACGAAGTTCAACAGTTCAACCAACCGAAAACTTCTGCAGTTCGTACATGACATCCCACACTCGATGAAGGGCGCGGATATACGCGGTGCCGGCGCGGCCCTGCACCGAATCGGCCGCGTTCTTGAAGTTGGTGTAGTCCTGCTCGGCGATCATCCGCCCCACCGCTTCCATCCATGCGGTCTTGTCCACGATAATACGGAAGCGGTAGTCGGAATTGAGGGTCTCGATCAGTTCGGCGTCTCCAAGTTCGCCAAATCGCTCCTGCAGCGCTTCGATATGGCTTTTCACGCGAGCACGCACCATGATTTTATCGGTTTCAACCTGACTGCCGCGTCCCCCTTCCGTCCGGGGACAAACAGCCGAGAACATTCCCATAGTCGTCATCAACCACATTCTGTTCACCACCCTTTCTTTCGTTTGCAGTTTGCTCGATTAACTATTGCGGCGCGGCCTTCTCTGTGACGGCGGGACAATTCGCGAGGGGCGCTGGTTGTTCTCGCGTAATTCATCGTTGGGGAACGCGCTCAGGTGGACGCACACCTTCTTGGCCACCAGGCCCTGTCCGACCACGTCCTTGGCCTCGAACCGCCAGTCCTTTCCGAGACCAACGCTGGGACATACGTCGCATTCGATTTCGCCGACGTGTTCCAGCAGCGTCATGGCGCCGCGCGCGGTCAGGGACCGCGCCGCGGCGCCCGGCCCGGTCGATTTGCAGGCCACCGCGTCCATCGCGTATCCGGTGATCAGCCGCGGCCAGATGCATTCGAGCGTCTCGGGCCTGTCGAACACGTCGGCGGCGGCGAACCTGCCGTTCACAGCCGCTATTACACCGCGTGCGCCACGGGGATACCCCAGTGCATTGACGTAAGGCTCGAATGCCCCGCGCCGCTGCCGCACCGCATCGCTCATGGCCATCGTCGGGGAACTCGCACAGAGCGACGCCATCGATTCCTCGACGCTATCCCAAACCTGGCCCTGGTCGCTCCGGGCCTGGCCCGTCGCACGCAACTGGCGGCTTACGTCCCTCGATTTGCGCTGCCGCAGGAACGACGGCGAGCAGCCGCCGGCGGCGAACTTCCGCGTCGTGTGATGCCATCGCCCCTGTTCCACGCACGAGACGGGGATTCTCGTCCGCGAACCCGGACGCAGCAGAACGCTGGTGTTCATGATCCGGTTCTGCTTGGCGCCCACCAGTTCTTCGCCATCGAGGAGCAGCACCAACTGCGCCCCTTCATTGACCGCCAGCAGTTCCGGTACGCTTCCGTCCTCGCTGACCTCGGTTATCGTCAGCGTTCCGGCCTCGATGGCCTCGGGCGACAGAATGTAGTCCAGCCGCCCCGCTCTCGGTCCAGAAAGCGGAACGAGCGTGAGGTTCGCGTGTCCGACGGCTTTTGTCGCATCGAGCGTGTCGACTGCAAAACCCAGCGACCTTCTGTCTTCGGTGTCCTGCGTGTTGTCTGCATTTTTTGCGTTCATGACGATCTCCTTGGGTTATGTAATATGCTCGCCGCGGCAATGCGGCCTCGGACGCCCCCCCAACGCCCGAGTCCGATCAATGTCGGTAACAACGGGCGTCCATGCCCCGAACTGATATAATCATCGCACAGGGGTATGACAGGTATGGTCGCGGACTTTGGATTTGGTGAAAAACGACTACGTTTTACCGTTCCCCAGATCAGCGGCGACAGGTCCTTACCGATAGGCGCCGCGGGCCGCGGCCAGTTCTTCTGCGATCTCTTTCGCCAGCTTCTTTGGCTTGACGAGCACCGCGTGCCGCCCGAAACCGAGCAGCCAGCGCTTGAATTCCACCGTGTTGCTCAGTTCGAACTCGGCCGTCACGCCCTTCTTGGTGTCGCTTACAATCTTCTGGCTCTGATGCCAGCGGTGTTCGCGAACGTTGATAGCAGCCCAGCCCGTGAACCTCGCTCTGATCGTCTGGAACCTGCCCGGCCCGAATATGCCGAACGCGCCGTAGGTGTGCTTGGCCAGTGAAAAAGTCGCCGGCTTATCGAAGGTGTCCTCCGCTCGCTGCACGCCCAGGAACCGCGAGGCTTTCAACGTCCGGACTTCCCCATACTCCTCGAGCCATCCAATACAGTAAAGCGACGCCGACAGCAGCACCATTCCGTAAGGGTGAAACGTGGTTGTCAACTCCCTGTTCCGGGTGGTCGAGTGATAGGTGATCCGCAATACGCGCTGGTGCAGAATGGCGTCGTTGAGGATGGCGATTTCCTTGCCCTTTCCAGAGTAATCCTGCTGGCCGAGGCTCTTGATCAGGAACGCGCCCTCCAGGTCGGCGAAGTAGTCCAGCACGCGCGTCGGCAGGATGGCTTTGATCTTCTGCAGGGCGCTGGCCAGACCGTCTCCAAACGGCGTGCCCGCCAGGGGCGAAAGCAACTGCTGGCTGAGGAACAGGCTGAGCATCTCCACGACGGTCAACTGGAGTTTCTCTGACTCGATGAAGTGCGGGATGAGTTTCCAGAACCGCTTTCCGAAGTCGCGCTGCTCGAAACTGATGGGAAAGCCCACATGCTGCAGGACGCCGAGGTCCCGCTGAACGGTCCGCTTGGAATACCCCAGCCGCCCGGCCAGGTCGTCGCCGGACAGTCCGAAACGATTGGCCTGCAGAGTCTTGAGCAACTGCCACTGCCGAAATAACGGTTCGCCTCTTGCCATGGTCATCTTACCTTTGGGTCTTGTCTGGATGGATCGTTCTTGCTTTGTCGTATTCAGACAACCGATACAGAAGATATGGTCACGGGTCTTCCTCTACGGGCGGGAAACACACCTCGCCCCAGTCAACTTCCGGTCCGGCGTCGATCATTATTGCGACCATCGCGGGCAAAAGAACCGCCAGTATTTCCGCGCCGGCGCCTATCTGGCGGCGGTTGAGCTTGCTGCCGCTGGTCGCCGCCCCGTGAAACACCTGCGCCCGCAAGGTATACAACCGTTCAAACAAATCCTGCAGTATGCCCACCACACCGTTGTTCTGGTAGCATCGCAAGACATACCGAACGCTCTTGTGGAGTTTGTCCTTCCAGTTGTCCTGTCCCAACCAGAACGGCTGGAAGACATACCGATTGTCGATCAATCGGAGAATCGCGGCCTGCTCGTCATGGATGATCCCGCCGAGTCGATCCTGCCGGTCATGCTCGACCATGCGCGCCAGGAACGACTGCCAACTCGCATGATCCTGGGCGTTTCGGCCATCATCGTCGAGATGTCCGTAGATAGCGTTGAACGCAATCCACAGGGAGATGAACTTGCCTTCGGTATCCCCGGCCGCCTCGCTCCGCTCCAGCCAGCTCAGCCCCCGCCACGCTCGCACGCTGAACGCATGGTTGGCTGTACGTTGATCCTCGGGAATAGCTTTGAACCGCTCCCGCAACACCGCCGCCAGTTGTCCCGCAGCTTCCGCCATACCACAACCCCAAAACGACAAGTGACATAAGTGCAACTATTGTAATGCCACCGCCGTGGCGGTCCAGGGGAAAACGGTGAAATTGAGTCATCGGGCGATTGCCCGCCCGGGGTTCGGCTTGACGTTTGTCGCCCGCGGGTGGATAATGAGCCAGTCAGGCGGATTCGCTTCGGTGAGTTACATGGAGGTGATCGGCGTCCTGGTGGTGCCCCTGGTCTTCAAAACCAGTGTGGGGCTCAACAAAGTCCCGGGTGGGTTCGATTCCCATTCACCTCCGATAGACGAAAGCGGCGGCCCAAATTCAAAAAAGGGCCGCCGCTGTTGTTTTCATATCGCCGGATATTCGCCTTAGTGCATCACCACCAAGTGATGCGGTGGTTTTACTTGCCTCACCCAAACCTCGTGCCCCTGGCCTGAAAGTTCAGGGAACCGGGGGGCAGACCCAAAGCTATTTCACCGGCGCGACCGACGTCGGCCCAAACGGCAGGACCGTTATAGGCTACTCGCCTCTGGGCGTCGAAAAAGATTATCGTCGGAACCGACTGTATGTCCCAATTTATCCGCACAGCCGAACCAACGTCGTAGACAACCGGGAGTTTGAGTTTCTGTCTTGCGTAGTACGCCTTGACCTTCTCTTCGGCGTCGGTGATGTTGACCACGACGGTTGAAAGCATCGCCTTTCTCAACGTCCGCGCGACTCCGGGCAGGTCCTTGACGGCCTGGGCGCTATATGGACAATTCGTGTCGACAAAGACCAGCATCCCGCCTCCAGGCCCCAGGTAATCGCCCAGAGGCTTGATGTCACCGCCCAATTCAGGAAATTTCGTCGAAGTCAGCAATTCCCGCCCGTTGATTGTCTTTTTCCCAAGTCGAGGCGCATCGGGACCGGGATCGGTCTTCTCCGCCAGCAGCATCTCGGACCAGTCGCCCAGACTCTCGGTGGGAAAACCGCCCATGTACCTGATATTCCCGAACTTGTCGATCAGCAGGAATACCGGGTAGATCGTCGCGCCAAAAGCATCGGCCAGTTTCCTGTCTGAGTCCCGCACTACCGGGAATCCCGCGGGCGCGGCTTTATAGTATTTGTCCACCGCCTCGGTGTCGTCGGAAGCCTCGATCCTCGCGTACGCCAATCCCGCGACAAGATCGCTTCCGTGCAGTTGGATCATCGTCAGAAAGCCCTTGTCGCTGAGTTCGCACGTCACGAGCCCGAATTCAATCAGGACGGGCTTGCCCAGGAGCTTGTGTTCCTTGAGGAACGCGGTCCTGATCTGCCCCGCATCAGGCTGCACCGCAGGACTCGGGCCCTGAGACGGACGCCTGCAACCGCCGGCAAACAGAATCGCCGCAGCCAAACCGGCCACACAAATTGTCAGTGCTGTTTTTCGCATAAGTTTCAATCCAGGTCTGTCCGGCAGCGGATGCCGCCGGATTGATTATGCGTATATTATAGTCCGCCCCCTCCCCCACGCCAACAGAATTACCGCTCCGGCGTGTTACGAACAGCATCCCCCATTACTGCCCGACAACTCCGAAAGTATGTCCTGGTAGAACATTTTGACCGGTCCGCCGCCCATCGCCACGGCGCACCATGCGGCCTCGTCGAGCTGCTCCCGGGAGATTCCCATGTTAACGGCCTTGTGGAAATGGGCCCTGACGCACGGTCCGCACCTCGATGCGACAGCCAGTGCGAAGTTGATCAGTTCCTTGGTGTGAGCGTTTATCGCTCCGTCCGAAGACGTCACCCGCATCAGCATTCCAAACGCCTGTGCGGCGTGTGCGCTGGTTCCCATACCGTCGCCTGCACCGGCGGGCGCAACGGTCTGGTCCGGACAACACGCACTCGACGTCGGGTCCGGGCAGCATGGATCGGGCGCCGCGTCGGGGCAGCATGGCTCGGACGATCCGGGACCGCAGCAGGGAACGTCTTCCTGCGAGTCGCTTTGCGCAGCGAGCGCCTGGACTTCGACCGCGGTCTGGTTGGAGGTCGCCAGGACAATCCGCCCGGGCGACTCGGCTACGAACTCTCCGATTGTCACATTGCCGACCCCGCGGCAGTCGAGTTCCCGCAGCAACTGGCCGTACCGCTCGGGGCAGATGGCGATCAGCAGTCCGCCGGAAGTCTGCGCGTCGAAACCCAGACATACGATCGCATCGTCGACATTGTCGGCGATCGAGATATCGTCGGCGACGTACTCCCTGTTTCGCTCGATCGCACCGGGCACGACACCGTCGGCCAGCGCTTCCAGCGCGCCGTCAAATGCGGGCAGCGTCTCGGCCTGGATGCAGGCGGTGAGCCCTGAATGTCTGGCCATACCGATAAGGTGCCCGAACAGGCCGAAGCCCGTAACGTCAGTGCATGCCGACGCGCCGGCGGCTGTCATCGCCTCGGCGGCGGATTTGTTCAGAGTGGCCATCGAGGCCTCGACGTCGCTCATGTCCGAGGAGTCGATTCGCCCGATCTGCCTGGCGAAGTTCAGCACGCCGACGCCCAGCGGCTTGGTCAGGATGAGTTTGTCGCCGACCTTCGCTCCGGCGCGTTCGACCGCGGCGCGGTCGGCGGTACCGGTAATAGCGAAACCGAGCTTGATCTCTTCATCCTTGATGCTGTGCCCACCGAGCAGCGCGACTCCCGCCTCGGCCAGCGTGTCCATCGCGCCCTTGAGCATGTGATACATAATCGCCGGATTCTGCGTCTCGACGGGAAAGCACATGATGCTCAGCGCCGTGTGCGGCGTGGCGCCCATCGCGTAGATATCCGACAGGCAGTTGGCGGCGCATATTCGCCCGAACAGTTCCGGATCGTCCACGCACGGCGTGAAGACGTCGACGGTCTGGACCAGCATGACGCCGTCGCCGAGATCGTAGATGCCCGCATCGTCACCGGCCGGTATACCCGAAATCACCGCCGGATCGTCGACCTCGGGCAGTCGGTCCAGGACGGCTTCGAGATCGACGGCGGATATCTTCGAGGCGCATCCGGCGTTGTGGACCATTTCGGTGAGTTTGACGTCGGCTATGTCTCCCGGCTCGGGGCGTTCGCCTGCGCACAGGCATATCCCCTGGTCTTTGAAGACATCACACGGACACGGCCGCTTCGGATCGCAAACGCAGTGCCCGAGTTTGATGGAACGCTGCATGATCCGACGGCGTTTGGCGAGATCGATTCTCATGTTTCGGCTTTCCCACGGCCCGGCGATTCCTGGCCGCGGGGCCGATTTACTTCAATGTCAGTTTCGAGTCGACGATTTTCGACTCAAAAGGTTTGGTATCGTACTTCACTCGCAGATCAAACTGGCCTTTGGTGTCGTTGGGCACACTCCACGTGTGCGAACATGTGCTGCCTCAGCCATACTTCAATTTGGCTGTATACACTATCTTGCCGGCTTTGTCGACCACCTCGATGCTCGGCGCGGGCGGCCGGGCGCCGGCGTTGGTGGTTATGCTCCTGATGCGCCCGCCGAGGGCATCGGTCATCATCAGGTTCATATTCACTTTCGTTCCGCGCATCGCCGCGACCACCGTGGCCTCGATCGGCGCCCCGATGGAGAGGTCAACGGTTTGTCCCGGCGCCACGGTGAAAGCCTTACCGCCGGAAAAGCTGCCGTATCCACTTACCGTAGCGCAGCGTTTACCAGGATCGCTCCCGGTAAAAACGGTGTAGTTAGCGGTGCGATATTCGTCGGCGGGCACCGCAATGGGCTCCGCGCCGCCGCTCAGCGTGAGATAGTTCTTCTTCCCGATAAGGGTGCATGTCCATCGCGGGGCGTTGACCTTTACGCTGCCGCCCGTGATCTTCTGCGCCGCGGCGGTGATCTTCATGTCCGCAACGTCGATGCTGTACCACTTCCCGTCGACAAATGCCGGCTGGCCTACGTACGACGTGATGGCGCCGCTTGCGAACTTGCCGTCACCGGTGTCGACCACGATCCGGTCGAAGGGCATTCTCGACCGCGGACTGAACGGCGGTTTCAGGGCGTCGGAAAATCCCAGATTCGCGTTACCGTCGACAACTCGGACCGGATAGGTCTTCGCGCCGAACCTGCACTCGCCTTCCATTACCGACGACAGCATGAGCGACAGGCCCCTGCGTGTTTTCTGTTTCCAGTAGTGGCCTCGGATGGCTACCGGAATCGATCGACCGTCGCGTTTGGCGACTACTACCACCGGTCCGATGGCGCCCATGGTTGTTCCGCTTCGCCCGGGCTTGATCTTGATCTCGACCGTCGGGGCATCCTTGAACTTGCCCTGTCCGGAGAAGTCCAGGCGGAGCACGTCGCTCTGGGTCGCGCCTGGCTTTGTCGAATCGATCGCCACGTGCATACCGCCGGCGGTCTTCGCCGCGGCACCGACAACCGAATGCTCGTTGACCAGACCGCGGTCCTTGTCGGACCCTCCGTGCGTGAAGCTATTCACGTATACCAGCGAGGTGTATGTCGTGGAGAGGGGCTGTTTCATAAACGTCAGGTCGCCGGTGGCGCCCAACGCAAACGACCCGCACAGCATCACAAGAACGCAACCAATCGTTATTTTAGTCATATGCCTTGTCCTTTCGTGTTGAAAGACGTAAAGACGATCACAACGTTCTGATTATACCATTTTCCCCGCCGGTGTAAAAGGATTAGCCTCCAGCAAGTAATTTTCGTGCTTCGGCACCAGGCTTGCGGCGGTTGGCTGTGCGGACGGTGAACTTGAGCGAATCGAGGTGGTCCAGCAGCGGAACAGCCACTTTGCGGCTGGCGCCGAGCGCGTCGCGGAACTCCATTGTCGTGAATATCGGCGCCTTGGCGAACAGGTCCAGGACTACGGATTTGGCGGCTTCGATGGTGTCGCAATGGAGGATTACTTTGCGATCGAGTTGCACCGCCCTTCCGCGGTCCGCCAGGAGCGCCGTCATTTCGGCGAGTTTTGCATCGGAGACGCCCAGTTCGGCGGCGATATCACCAGGCAGGGGCGGGGCCAGGGCGGCCTTCAGCAGCAGTTCTTCAATCCTCCCGCACAGGTCGCTGTCATCGTCGGAGAGATGCGTCCCTGTACCGGGAAGCGCGAGCACGGCGTCGGCCTGGGCGACGCGCCCGTCGGCCAGTAACTCCTCGACCGCCGGTTCAAACACTCCCGCCCCTGCATCGATGCGTTCGGCGAGGTCTGCGCGGGTTATACCGGCCCGGGTCGGATTTTCCTGGTGGAACCGGTCCAATGCTTCGGCGATTTCCCCGGCTGCCTGGTCGATGAGTTCGCTGCAGACGAACTTACCGCCGGACATCCGGCGTGCGGACCCGTCGGCGGTGAGGCTTTCCAGTGCGTCATTGACGAGTGCGGCGGGCATCCTGGCGAGCCGGGCCAGCGATTCGGCGTTTATGGCCCCGCCGGCCTGCTTGAGATGAATCGCAATCCATCGGCGCGGAGAGTCCAGCGCGTCCCGTATCGCGGAGAGCTTTTCGAGCGTCCAGGGGCGATTTCTGCGAAGGCGCTGGTTGCTGGTGTCGAGTATCCGCCCGCCGCCGAGCGTGGTGTTGATACCCGCCGGTCCGGGCGCGCGGACGACAAAGCGCTCCCCCGGCGCGAGGGCCAGCGGCGACTTCATTCGAAACTGGACGATCCGGTTTTCGCCGGGGGATATCGGACCGCCCTGCAGCATCGCCACGTTTGCCATCACCTCAGCCGTGCCCACGTGCAGATGCACCTCTGAGTAATCTTTCATCGCCTTGCGCCCCGTGGGCAGCAGTTTCAAATCGGCCTCGACCATGCTGACCGGTTCGTAAACGTCGCTGTCTGAAACCAGGCAGCCCCGGGGAACGTCATCCGAATCGATATCGGCGAGGTTTATCGCGACACATTCGCCCGCCATACCGGTTTGCGACTGGCGCCCGTAAACTTCCACGCCGCGAACGCGCGCCGGCCGGCCGCTGTGAGCAATACGCAGCTCGTCACCAACACTGATCCGCCCGCTCGACGGAATGCCCGAAACCACCGTCCCGAATCCGCGAATAGTAAACGACCGCTCTACCCACAGGCGAAACAAACCGTCGACCTGCCGCGGTTCGCACGCGTCGACCGCTTCGTTCATGGCGGCCAGAAACTCGGGAAAACCTTCGCCTGTGATATTGGATACCCCGCAGATCGGAGCGTCAGCCAGGAAAGTGCCCGCGACGAACTCCCTGACGTCCCGGCTGGCCATCGCGCACAACTCGGCGTCAACGACATCCGTCTTGGTCAGCGCGGTCAGTCCGTGGGATACGCCCATCAACGTCAGAATATCGAGGTGCTCGCGGGTCTGGGGCATCACGCCGTCATCAGCCGCCACCACCAGGATCACCACATCAATGCCTTGCGCCCCGGCGACCATGTTGCGAATAAAACCCACATGTCCGGGCACGTCTACAATCCCGACAATACGCTCGTCGTACATCCGGCACGGCGCGAAGCCAAGCTCGATAGTCAACCCGCGCTGCTGCTCGGCGGCAAGCGTGTCGGTATTGCATCCGGTGAGCACTTTGACCAGCGCGGTTTTCCCGTGGTCAACGTGACCGGCGGTCCCCAGCATGATGTTCTTGCGGTCTTGAAGCATGTGGGCTTCCGCGTGGTGATCGAAGATTAATTCGCCAGGCGGGCGAACGCCCGGGCGATTGGGTCGATCTGGTCGTCGGTGATTGTCCGAACGTCCATGACGATCCGCTCGTCTTCGATGCGCGTGAAGATGCAGGCGTCGTCGGTTCTCAGGCGGCGTGCGGCCTCGGCGGCGGGGATCTCCGGCAGCGAGACCTTCACCAGCCACGTGGGCAACTCGTGCGTCGGTAGCGATCCGCTCCCGAGATATCCTACACCCTCGCATACGGTGACCTCGCCGCCCAGAGCCTCGCTGAGCTTCGCGCCCAGCGCCTCGGCGCGAGCCTTGAGCGTCTCGATTGGCGTCGCGAGCATGCGATAGGTCGGATGCACCTGGGGCAGCTTTTCCGGGTCGCGGAACATCTGCAGCGTGCGTTCGAGCACCATCAGGCATGACTTGTCGGCCCGCATCGCCCTTGCCAGCGGATGCTTGCGAATACGCGTAATCAGGTCCTTTCGCCCGACGATCACGCCGCCCTGAGCGGCGCCGATGAGCTTGTCGGCGCTGAACAGGACTATGTGGGCCCCGGCGTCTATCGACTCGCGAACCGTCGGCTCATGCGGAAATCCAAACTGTTCCAGGCCGACCAGCGCTCCGGCGCCGAGATCGTCTATCAGCATCACGCCCTGGGCCTCGGCGACTTCGGACATCTCGGCCAGTGAAACTTCTCTCGTAAAGCCGATCACTCGATAGTTGCTCGGATGGACACGCAGCAGCGCCGCGGTCTTCATGGATATCACCTCGGCGTAGTCCTTCGGGTGAGTCCTGTTGGTGGCGCCTACTTCAACGAGCTTGGCGCCGCTTTGAGCCATAACGTCCGGAAGGCGGAACGATCCGCCGATCTCGACCAACTGCCCGCGCGAGACGACGACTTCCTTCCCAGCGGCCAGCGCAGCCAGAACGAGCATGGTCGCCGCGGCGTTATTGTTGACCACCGTGGCGGCCTCGGCGCCGGTCAACTCGGTAAGCAGATATTCAATCCTCTGGTCGCGGTCGCTGCGTTTTCCGGTCTCGCGATCTATCGCCAGCGTTACGTAGCCCTTCAACTCGTCGACAATCGAATCAACAACGCTTTCCGCCCAGACCGCCCGCCCCAGCGCCGTGTGCAGTATGATCCCCGTCGCATTGACCGCGCCGCGAACGTGAGGCGACGTGCGGTCGGCCAGCTTGCCCGCCGCCAACTCCAGAACGTACTCGACACTAGTGTGTCCCGCACCGCACCGCCCGCCGGTATCGCCTAAGATATTCCCGCGAATCTCTTCCACCGCATCGCGCAGGCAGGCGGTGACCAGGGCGCGAGGATGTTCGACCAGCCAATCGGCGACCGTCTCGCCGGCCAGCAAGTCGGTTATCGACGGCAGGGCCCGAAGCAGTTCTTGTTTGATCGATGAAGTCATTTGGTTCTCCCAACGTCCACAAGTTCGGACTATACCACAAACAGACGACTCGCAACAGACCGCGCCAATGATTCCTCAGGGCTATCGCATGTGGGATTATCCGGTGAGGATTCTTAGCAGGACGTCGTGATCCCAGCTACATGCTTTGGATTTTCCACGCAGACCCAGCTTGATCGTCTTATCTTTTTTCAGTTGATTCAGAGCCATCCGTCT